>CAZVEL010000433.1:0-3408 GCA_964626305.1 uncultured Treponema sp.
CCAGTGGTATGTAAATGGAGAACCTTTTTATCGGTTTGAAAATCCCCATATGAGCAATGCCGAGTGGCCCTTTGACATTCCCTTCTATCTCATTATTAATCTCGCTATCGGTGGATCCTGGGGCGCGCAGGAAGGAATTGATGAAAACATGAAAGAGGCGGAAATGCTCATTGATTATGTACGGGTATACCAAAAAAACTAGCCAAAAACGGTAGTTTTCACCTATATGAGTTCCGGGAGGTTGCGCATGCACATGATCCGGAACTCTTTTTTTTGTGTTGTCTGTTTTTTTACCCTGTCGTGTGGCTGTGAGTTTTCTATCCCCAGCGAGGACGGGAGCCGCCTGACTGTTGCTACCTGGAATACCCAGCTCCTGTTCGACGGCGTTGATAATGGAAGCGAATTCAGCGAGTTTTCCGTTGCGGATAAGCGGTGGTCGGAGAAAAAATATGAAACACGCCTCGATCGCCTTTGCGAAGGACTATTACTTTGCGGTAGTACTGCCGGTATGGGTCCCGGCACCGTACCCGATATCATCGTTCTGCAGGAAATTGAAAATGAATTTATTGTACATGATATCTGTAACCGCCTTCCGCAACGGAAAGGGCACCGGTACGCAGCATTTGTTCCTCCCGTGAGCGGAACGGCATTTGCTAATGCGGTTATCTCCCGGTACCCGGTACTGGCCGTAACGGCACATTCAGCTGACTGTAACGGTGTCGCGGTGCGTCCGCTGCTTGAAGTTACAATCGATGTTCGGGGTCTGGAACTTACCGTATTTGCCGTACACTGGAAATCCAAATCCGGTGCCGACGAAGGCGTTTCCGCCCGGAAACTCCAGGAACAGCTGCTGATTAACCGCATGCGCTATCTTCTGGATGAAAACCCGGATGCGCTGTGCATAGCCTGTGGAGACTTCAACCAGATGCCACATGAGTTCACCCTTATGGACTCCTATCCGAATTCCTGGCGTTTTCCGGCTCACCTTCAGAATAAGGCGGTTACCGGCTCGTACTGGTACAACGACGGCTGGGAAGCCATTGACCATTTCTTTTGCCCGGAACATCTTTTGAATGGTGTATTACCCGAAGTGGAACGAGTTACACTCGTTGCACGTGAACCATTGCTGGATGAGAAAGGAATACCGGCCCGATATGAAGTATATTCCGGTAAGGGGTATTCAGATCACCTGCCACTCGTTCTGACCCTGCGGCTTGGTGAATAAAAAAAGCCCGGCAGAAATCTGCCGGGCTTCAATTCGTTTGGAACCTCGAGGAATGGCCAATGCCATTCCTCCTAGCTGAACGGCGTTAGCCGTTCATCCGTGAGGAATCTCCAAAGGAGATTCCTCGAGTTGAATGGTTTTCAACCATTCAACCGGGATTCCAGGCCTTCCATTTCGGCCATGAGCTCTTTGGGAAGCTTGTCGCCGAACTTGGGATAGTGGTTGGCGCGGACATCCGCAATTTCCTTCTTCCATCCTTCAGTATCAACGGAAAGCATTTCCTTCATCGCTTCCGAAGAAACATTGAGACCTTCAACATTAATGGCTCCGTCCTTGGGCATGAAGCCGATTGCTGTTTTCTGTGCAACATCCTTGCCGTCGCAGCGGTCAAAAATCCACGCGAGGATGCGGCTGTTTTCGCCGAATCCAGGCCACATGAACTTGCCGTTTTCATCCTTACGGAACCAGTTGACGAAGAAAACCTTGGGAAGTTTGTCTTCGGTGCTCTTCTTTCCAATGTCAATCCAGTGCTGGAAGTATTCACCCATGTTGTATCCACAGAAAGGAATCATGGCGAACGGATCGCGGCGGATGGTTCCTGCCTTGAGGTCAAGCGCGGCAGCGGTAATTTCCGAACCGACGATCGAACCGAGGAATACACCGTGATTCCAGCTGGTTGCCTGGTGTACGAGCGGAATGGTGTGCGGGCGGCGTCCACCGAAAAGGATGGCGTCGATCGGAACACCTTTGGGATCTTCCCATTCAGGGGCGATTGCCGGGCACTGACGGGCAGGTGCGGTGAAGCGGGCATTGGGGTGAGCGGCAGGAGTCTGTTCCTTGTTGCCCTTGTCCTGTACCCAGTCGTTACCTTTCCAGTCAACAAGCTTTCCGGGAGCATCGTAACCGATATCTTCCCACCAGATGTCTCCGTCTTCGGTAAGGGCACAGTTGGTGAAGATGGTGTTTTCCTTGATGGAATCCATCGCGCTCTTGTTGGAGCTTTCGTTGGTACCGGGAGCGACACCGAAGAATCCCGCTTCGGGGTTGATGGCATACAGACGGCCGTCTGCACCGAATTTCATCCAGGCAATATCATCACCGATGGTTTCAACCTTCCATCCGGGGATGGTAGGAATGAGCATGGCGAGGTTGGTCTTTCCACACGCAGAGGGGAAAGCGCCGGTAACATATTTTACCTTGCCTTCGGGATTGGTGAGCTTGAGGATGAGCATGTGCTCGGCAAGCCAGCCTTCCTCATGGGCAATAACGGATGCAATGCGGAGCGCAAAACACTTCTTTCCGAGAAGAGCGTTTCCGCCATAACCGGATCCATAGGACCAGATCATACGTTCTTCGGGAAAGTGGGAGATATACTTGTTATCGATGTCCGCGCAGGGCCACTGACCGTTGTCGCTTTCGCCTTCGGCGAGGGGCTTCCCGACCGAGTGGAGACAGGGAACATATTCACCGTCAGTTCCGAGAACATCGAGAACCTTGGTACCGACACGGGTCATGATGTCCATGTTGCACACAACGTATTCCGAGTCGGTGATTTCAATACCAATCTTTGCAATGTTTGAACCAACAGGTCCCATGGAGAAGGGGATAACGTACATGGTACGACCCTTCATGCAGCCTGAGTAAAGGCCGGTCATGGTTTTCTTCAATTCATCCGGATTAATCCAGTTGTTGGTAGGTCCGGCTGCGTCCTTGTTCTTTGCCGCGATATACGTGCGGTTTTCCACGCGGGCTACGTCTGAAGGCTGAGAGCGGAAAAGAACGCTGTTCGGACGTTTTTTGAGGGGCGTGGCCATACCGGAATCAATCAATTTGTTCATGAGTGTCGTGTATTCTTCCTGTGATCCGTCACAGACATAGACACTGTCGGGCTGGCACATCTTGGCGACTTCATCGACCCACGCTTTTACTTTGGGGTGCTTGATGTCATTAATCGTCATATTTGCTCCTTGAGAAAAATATGGAGGGACAGTTTCCGTATGGAGAGCTGTTCCCTCTCATTCAAATGAAACATAGCTGAATTGGGAGAAATATGCAATATATGTAAGCTCGGGTTTACAAAAAAAGAGAAAAATTATGCTACGAGATTGACTACTGTCCCGGTTTGAGGCATATATGGCTTGTAATCCATCACTTCCGCTGCAGCCGTAGCAACTTGAACCTGA
>CAZVEL010000434.1:0-2462 GCA_964626305.1 uncultured Treponema sp.
ACAAAGTCTACGCAACATGGTGCCTGCGGTCAAGGGGGACATTGAGCTTGACAAACGGGAGCGGTTCGTCTGACAATGAAGCATGAATTCAAGAAAAACCTGGTTTGGCGCGGTTCTTTTTGCCGTTGCATTGCTTGCTTTCACCCTGGCCTCGCCGCGATTATTCGCCCGTGACCGGAGTGAATCCAGGGAAGCTACCGAAAAGTATCTACAACTTTTTGAGTATGTATTTGGCTTTGTCCGCGACAATTATGTCGATGAGGTCGATCCTTCTGTCCTGTATAAGGGTGCCATGAAAGGCATGCTCGAAGCCCTCGATGATCCCTACACTTCCTATATAGATACTGAAAGCATTCTGGGCCGGAATTTGCAGGATACCACAACCGGAGCCTTTGGCGGAGTTGGTCTTTCCATAACCAAACCGTTTGTTTCTACTCCGGAAAAGCCGGCGTATGTGGAGGTAGCGTCCCCCATTGAGGACACGCCGGGCTGGAAGGCCGGTATCCAGCCGGGAGATCTCATACTGGAAATAGACGGCACTTCTACGCCGGAAATAACCATGGACGAGGTACTGGACCGTCTTCGTGGTCCGGTAGGAACCGATGTATCGGTTCTTATCCGCCGGGGGAAAGCACTTGAATTTCCGGTAACGCTTACACGGGCGCTTATCGAAGTTCCAACCGTAAAATACGGGATGATGGAAAACGGGATCGGGTATCTTCGTATTATCGAATTCACTCCGCTGACTCCGGACCGGGTTCAGGACGCGCTCGATTCGTTCCGGGACGCGGGTTATACGTCGCTTCTCATAGATCTCCGTAATAATCCGGGAGGGCTCATTACCAGCGTTGTGGATGTTGCAGACAAGTTCGTGGATTCGGGCCTAATAGTTTCAACAAAATCCCGCGTAACCTATGAGAACAGAGAATTCAAGGCAAAGAGCGGAACGTCTGTTGTTCCCGCAGGATTCCCGATTGTAGTCCTCATCAACAAGGGGTCCGCCAGTGCTTCAGAAATTCTTGCCGGCGCACTCAAGGACTATCATCTCGCCTACCTCGTGGGGGAAACAACCTATGGTAAAGGTTCTGTGCAGCAGGTCATTGATTTGTTGAACAATGACGCGATGAAAATTACTATGGCCCGCTATTATACGCCAAGTGGTGCAAATATTGACAAACTGGGAATCCCGCCCGACATTGAAGTTCTGGTACCCGAACTCAGGGAGGAGGACGAAGAGATTCTCTCCCGTCTGCTGAACACGACTGTTCTTGCGGATTTTGTAGCCGACCGAGAAAGTCTTTCTTCAAATGAGGTAGAGTCTTTTGTACAGGAACTGGAAAAGGACTACCCGGTTGAACGGAGAGTCTTGAAGCGTCTTGTGATGCAGGAATACTATCGCACCCGGGTAACCCCCCTGTACGATCTTGAATATGATATTCAGCTCAAAGCTGCGGTAGACCTTCTTCTCGAGGAAGATATCCAGGATCTGATAAAGGCTACGAATACGGTTCGTGAGCTTCAGGAATCCGAGGAAAAAACCATGGCGGCAGCAGATCCGGTTCAATGAGACAATTCCTGCTATCTGCCATACCGGAGTCCGGCTCCGTTCTCGTGCGGGGTCGCGATTACCGGTATCTTGTCCAGGTGCTCCGGCTTGCTCAGGGAGCCCGTTTTGACGGACGGCTGCCGGACGGCCGGTTGTGTTCGCTTGAGATCCGTGAAATACGGAAAAAGGAAAAAGAAGTATTGCTTGCGGTTGCCGGTGCGGATCAGGAATCCGCTGCTGCCTGGGGAGAAAATATGCCGCCTCCGGATTTACCGGAGAACTTTCCCCGGATACTTCTTTTTCAGTGGCTCCTGAAAGGGCAGAAGATGGATATGGTAATCCGTCAGGCAACAGAAACCGGCGTCGCGGTTATTATCCCGGTAGCGGGAGAACGATCCCTGTCCATTACTGCTGCGGATTCCCGCAAGGAGGACCGCTGGAACCGGATAGTCCGGGAAGCCCGGCAACAGAGCGGTTCACCGGTATCTACGGAGGTTCACTCTGTTGTCAACGCCCGTGATGTCCCTTCTGTGTATGAAGCGCTTTCCGGAGGAGCCCCGCGTTGCTCTTTTATCTGTACCGAGGCTCCTCTTGCGCTAAAATCACTTCATGAGTATCTTGTATCCGGAGCCGCAGTCGTGGCTCTTGCGAATGGGCCCGAAGGCGGATTATCTGCCGGGGAAACAGAATCGTTGATTCAATCCGGCTTTGTCCCTGTCCATTTCAAAACGAATATTCTCAGGGCGGAAACCTGTGCTTTGTACAGTGTGGCAGCGGTTCAGAATGCCCTAACGGAGTTGGAAACGTGGCGGTTGAAAGACTGAATTTCTTGAATGTCCCGATTGATGTTGTACCTGAAGAGGATCTTGAGTCTGTAATTCTTGACCTGCTTTCACGGGATACCCCGCAGCATGTC
>CAZVEL010000435.1:0-6011 GCA_964626305.1 uncultured Treponema sp.
TGGAATATTGGCAAAAAGGAAGAAAAGGCCAATAGTGAGAAAGGCCGTAAATCCATATATCGCAGCAGTGAACCATGAAGGCACTGACCAGAAAAAGGTTTCAACAATTTTGGTAGCACTACCATGGAACGGAAGCAGACCAGCAAATACAGCAGCACCGAAAAGCACCGCAGCCAATAGCTCATGGAAAGAATAATCCGCGCTTTCTGTCGTCAGTGCGAGCGCTATTTCTCCAGAAGTTTTCTCTTCAGCCTTGGTAACAGCCGCACGTATCGCTGTTATGTCTTCGGCAGTGACACGCATTTTTCGAAGAAGCTTTGATCCGTCCATTAGAACTCCACCGCCGGGGCCTGGTCTGCACCGGCATTCGCGGTAAAATAGGGTTTTTCACTGAAACCGTACATATTGGCGATAAATGCCCGGGGAAACTGCTTTATGAAGATATTATAGTTTCTAACAACGTCATTGTAGCGTTTTCGTTCAACAGCTATGCGGTTTTCTGTTCCTTCCAGCTGATCCTGAAGCGCCAGGAAGTTGGTGTTTGCCTTGAGATCAGGATAATTTTCGGTGATCATGAGGAGACGTTGAAGCGCTCCTCCGAGCTCCGACTGCGCCTGCTGGAATCGTGAAAAAGCTTCGGGGTCATTGAGTACATCATCCGAGATATTCATTACACCTCCGGCACGTGAACGGGCTTCGGTTACCTGCGTCAGGACGGATTGCTCGTGTGTTGCGTATCCCTTAACGGTAGCAACCAGATTGGGGATGAGATCGAGTCTCCGCTGGTATACATTTTCAACCTGTCCCCATTGACCCTTCACCGATTCATCCAGCGATACCATCGAATTGTAGTTCCCTGCAAAGAACCGGTATACGCCGAAGACAAGTACCAGTACTACAACAAGAATAATTAAAAATATCTTGAGACCTCTACTCATTACATTCCTCCAATGGTATTAAACTACGAAAAACTACCCGTATGGTCAATGAGTACTACCTCAAAATACCGTATCGTGCGATTAGTCGTGATGTACAATCCTCGGTGGGGTACATACTGGATGAGAGTCAGTTAGCCATGAAATCCCGGCTTCTGCGACAAGCTGTTCCGCCTCAAGAGGCCCCCAGCTGCCTTCCTCGTAAAAATACAGGGGAAAATCTGGTTTTTTCCAGGCTTCCAGAATGGGCTCGGTAATCTTCCAGCAGGACAGAGCCTCTTCATCAGAGGCAAAGAGCGTCTGGTCTCCGCGCATACCATCGACAAGAACTCGTTCATACGCCTCGGGATGATCGGCAATTGACGAGCCCGTATAGCAGAAATCAAGCTGAACGTCTTCGTACTCCATCCCGAAACCCGGTTTCTTGATTTGCAGATCAATGACGATGCCCTCGTTTGGCTGAATACGAATGGTGAGCAGATTGCTCCGTTCCGGACTACACGGATTCGAGAAAACGACAGTTACTTCTGTGACCTTCTGTGCAAGTGCCTTGCCGGTACGGATGAAAATCGGTACACCTCGCCACGCGTCATCATCGATGGAAAGACGGACCGCTGCATACGTTTCAGTCATGCTTTCAGGCTTTCTCGTCTCCTCGCGATAACCCCGGTATTGAGCCCTGATCGTTTCAGTTCCCATGCGATCAGTCTGCGGTGGCCGTATTTTTGAAAGAATGAACTCTTTTTCACGATGAATGTCCACATCGGTAAAACTTGCGGGCTTCCGCATGGTGACCAGGGCAAGCAGCTGCAGGAGATGACTTTGAACGAGATCACGCATGGCTCCCATCGAGTCATAGAACGATGCACGACCTTCAATACCAATCGATTCTATAGCGGTAATCATGATGTGACTGATGTGTTCACGGTTCCAGGTAGCACAGAACAACGGATTTTCAAACCTGAATGCAAGGATGTTCTGGGCAGTTTCTTTGGCCAGATAATGATCAATACGATAGATTTGTGAAGGATCAAAACGTTTTCCCAGAGAATTGATTAACTGACGGGCGGAATCCAGTGAAAAGCCGAAAGGCTTCTCGATCAGGAAGCGGCATTCCCGTTTTCCCGGTTCATGGCGGTTGATATCAGGTTCTGCCAACCGCCCGATAACGATATCGAACAATGTTGCCGGAATCGCCAGGTAAAACAGATGATTCATGGCATTACCGGCTTCCTTCTCAAGCGATGAAAGCGAATCAGCAAGCCGTCCGTATTGATCCGGCTTGCCGATATCCATATCAAGGATGTCCATACGATTCGCAAGCGACTTAAGTGCCGATGGCTCATTGGAAGCTTCTGGAACCGTGTCGCAGATGATGGAAAGGATGTCTTCCACAGTAGTTCCCCGGCGGGAGATGGCGAGAATTCGGAAACCGTTCGGGAGCATGCCTGTTTTTTCCAATCGGAAAAGTGCCGGCAAAAGTTTTCTGCGGGAAAGATCACCAGTGCTTCCGAAAATAATTAAAATAGTTCGTTCAAGATTCTTCATGGGCAGATACTTCCTGATCAGTATAAATAATTGTTTCGCATGGCAATTTCAATAACTGCGCAGGCTTATGACTGTACGGACTGTCCATAGCAAGTGCTTCCAGTGGTTTCTTTTTCCCCGGACCATTAGCCCAAACCATGGCAAGATCAATATTCGGGAAGAATGACGGAGTCACGGTAATACGCGTATGCGGAGAGCTCTGATACCCGGTCGCAAAAAGGTCCGATTCAGTTGAAAGAAACGAAGCCGGACTATCCGGCAGAATACCGGCCGTATGACCATCTTCACCGATACCAAAAATGCCCGTTATGAATAATTTGCCCTGTTTGTGCCGGGCAACAGCACGTGAAAGAAATCCATCAAATACCCGGGTCGTTTCCAGAAAAAGATCAGGATTATTTTCTGTATCGGTAAGGACCGGAATGGGGACCAGCTGTTTCCAGGGAAGTTTTTCGTGGAAAAAAACGTTCCAGTTCGAATCGGGATGACCGACAGGCCCGAAACGCTCATCAACCAGAGAGACAAGACAATCCGGTACGGCTGATGGTGAAAATATTTCACCGGAAAGAGCATTCTCCAGATCACGGCACACTGCCGCCCCGACTGGAGCAGCAGAACCACCGGAAAGAAGAAGTAAGACGGACATGCTTGAAGAAAGCTGATCAAGAATCCGGGATACAAGCATTTCCCGGAGACGATCGGCAGAATGTTCTGTCTCAAAGGTCATTACACAAATATAGGCAGGAAATACCGTTTTGTGTATGCCTGCAAAGCAGAATTCGGCTTAGTTTGCCGGAATTTCGTAATTCTCCACAATAAAGTCGATATCCTTGTCACCACGACCAGAAAGATTAACCAAAATCGCCTTGCGGGGATTCTCACGGGCAAACTTCTGGGCATAGGCAACAGCATGAGCGCTTTCAAGTGCAGGAATGATTCCCTCAATTCTTGAGAGGGTGAAAAAGGCATCAAGACACTCATCATCGCTTGCTGTGACATACTCAACCCGACCAGTGTCCTTGAGCATACAGTGCTCTGGCCCTGATCCGGGATAATCCAGCCCACTGGCGATAGAATAGACCGGTTCCGGATCTCCCTTGTCGTTCTGGAGCAAATACGAACGGAACCCGTGGAGTACACCGGGTTTACCATAAGAGAGACTAGCTGCATGATCGCCAATCTTGAGGGAGCGCCCTGAAGGCTCAACGCCTACAAGACGGACTGTCTCATCATCCAGAAATCCCGAGAAAATACCCATGGCATTCGAACCGCCACCAACACAGGCTGTAACCACATCGGGGAGCTCTCCAGTCATTTCGATAAACTGCTCGCGGGCTTCAATCCCCACAACATGCTGAAAATCACGGACCATCATGGGAAAGGGATGCGGTCCTACGACAGAACCAATACAATAAATACTGGTAGCCGGATCGACAAGATACGCCTGAAACGCGGAGTCAACTGCTTCCTTGAGAGTTTTAAGACCATGGGTCACAGGAACAACTTTCGCTCCGAGGAGCTGCATGCGCACAACATTCGGATGCTCCTTGGCAATATCAACCTCGCCCATATGAATTTCACACTCAAGACCAAAATACGCAGCCGCTGTAGCAAGTGCAACACCATGCTGACCTGCGCCTGTTTCTGCTATCAGTTTCTTTTTCCCGAGATACTTTGCAAGCAACCCCTCACCCATGCAGTGGTTAAGCTTGTGAGCACCCATATGATTGAGATCCTCTCGTTTCAAATAGATTCTGCCGCCAGTCTTGTTGGAAAGATTCCGGCAAAAATAAGTTGGAGTGGGGCGACCCTGGAAATGTTTTCTGATTGCACGCAATTCTGTGATAAAATCATGCGATTTGCTTATTGAATAGTATGCATCTGTAATTGAATCCATTTCTTTTTGCAATTCCGGTGGGATAAAAGATCCGCCATACTCACCAAAGAAACCTTTTTCATTCGGTTGTGTTTTGAGATACTGGTGTGCCATAGAAACTCCTATAAAAAGTCAACCGGGAGGTTGACCAATTCCATATTTCAATCCGACAACGTCGGTTTTATGCACTCTGACTTGCAGTAGTTCGCATCGAATCAGCCTTTCGAATTAATTGCCTATCGATCATCAAGGATGGATCGAATTCCTGATCAGTGCTTAACATGCACCAAATGATCGTCGACAACTTTCTGGCTGTCGCTATTATCGATTTCCCGCTTCCCTTGTTCCTCTTCATCTCTGTATATCGTTCCATAAGTCGCCATGATACCGTTGATCGACAACGTCTCATTCCCATTACCAATTGAACCAAAGCCGTCCGTAACTCTTCCGGACCGCGTTTCGTTATTTTTCCATGATGTACTGTCTCGTTCGAGTTCTGTACCCATGGAACAAGTCCTGCATACGCAGAATACTTCTTTGCCGATGCGAATCGGTTGATATCATCCGTAAAGGCGCGAATTGTCCAGGCACCGATTTTTCCGCATCCGGGAATCGTCATCAGCAACTCAACCGTGCGGTCGCCTTCAGTCAGTTTCTCAAGTTCTGCTTCAATACTCTTGACGCTTTTTTCAAGCTGTTCTATCGTTTCAAAAAGCGGTTGAACTACGAGTTCGCTATCCGCTTTTCTGAGGGCGTCCAGAATTTTCTGGCGCCCTCTCTTGCTTTGCAGGGTCGCCCTGGAATCCTTCATTCCGAGTCCCGTCAGTAACGCGTGTATCTGATTTTTCACCGTTACCATGGTTCGCACCAACGTCGTTCTGACTTTCAGTAATCGTCTAAGTTGTTCGCTTTCTTCCGAACACAACCGCGATTCAGGCAACATATCCTTTTCCAGAAACTCGGCAATCGTCGCTGCATCATGCCGATCGGTTTTCTTGACCGATTCATTGACTACCTTGAACTTCAGCGTGTTGATCACTACAACTTCCGCACCTGCCTGTTCCATCCGTGTTTTGAAGTACCGCGTATTCCCGGTCGATTCAACTCCGATACGTACCGTCATCCCGCTCTTTTTCCAGCGCTGTATTCGGGCAAGAAACTTCTTGTATCCGTCCTCTTCGGTCGAATACTGCTCAAACTGATTCCCGCTTTGTTTCACAAACACAGTAAACTGCGTCTTGTGAAGATCTACACCTGCATTGATTGTCATCCCGTCTCTCCCTTTTCCGACAAAGGTCTATTCGGTACATTGGATCCATTCTCCTATTCGGCCTCTCGGGCCATGGAATGATGCGGCCAAAGCTCTTCATTCTCCTTTTCGGTCTCAACGGACCAGTAAATATGACGAACTCTAGCCTTCCTCTGTCGGCACACTCCCAACAGGATAATCCAATTTACCTACTCCCGGTTGACTCTTTTTATCATTCCTCCTTTATAGCATGGTAGCATCGACAGGTGTTTCTGTCAATAGAAACGTAATTACTGCTACCAAAAATGTTGAAAAAATCTGGCTGAAAAAGCCGGAAATCTTAGCCATTCTGCCATGATTTACCCTATATACCTCTTTACGGGAGGTATATCATGCCACATCT
>CAZVEL010000436.1:0-8011 GCA_964626305.1 uncultured Treponema sp.
AGGAATATGCTCTGCCGTGTACTCCATATTCCATAGAACACCTTCCCCCCGTATCCATGTTACCTTTTTTCCGGATTTTTTTTCCGTTCCGGCCGGATATCCGTACTGTTCGGGAAACAGGATGGATCCGGCACGGTATTCAAAGCTTTTCCGCCGAAGTTTTTTCTTTTCATGAGTAAAGTACGGGAAGGGTTCACCTTCAAGGGCTTCAGAAAGATGGGATACGGCAGCCGATACCCGGTTTACCCGGCGAGTACATGCGTCCCGGCCGGCATCGCCAAGCAGGCGGGAATCGCGGTACCGGATTGCCCCTTTTTCGGCATAGTCTGCACGAACCGTTTCCTGTTCCCGGATCTGCCAGCCTTGGTCCGCTTCTGAAACGAGGAGGATGCCGGTTACCGTAATATCCGCTTCAGTCCAGCCCTGGGCCCAGTTGTTGAACCAGTGAAGACTATCCGCCTGGACAATCCAGCTGCCATCATCATTCTGTTCAGCCCATCCTTCCAGAACAGTGCGTGAATCTTCGTTCAGGCGCAGAAGCATACGAGTTGCGCCATCCTCCCGCACGAACTCGACAGACTCCCATTCGGGCCTTCCGGTTGCCGGGGGTGCAGATTTGCACGAAAGAACGAGCAGGGAAAGCAGGATCACTGCAGTAATTGTATTTTTCATGGGTTCCATCTCTCCTAATAACTGATTTTGTAGCCGATAGAAAGGATCGGAATACCGATATTGAAATCTGCCGAATCGCTGTCCTTCACTTCTTCCCCGGTGTAGGGATCGAATGTGGAATTGGACTCCGGCTTGTACAGGTTGACGAAAATATCTTCGAGCCCTATGTAGTATTCCCAGCGGACCTTGGAGTTGGTGTAGTAGTTCGAAAACGAAATTCTCACGTTTACCGGGCAGGAAATGTCGGTTCGCAACGTATCGCTGTAGAACGAACTGCGGGTATACCGTTCAACCACCTCGCCGTTGAAGAGCGTCGGAGTCATTTCAATGTCGCCAACCTGTCTTCGGGGTGAACCGGTCGCAAGGCTGGAGGTAAGGGTGAACGTGAATCCGGGAGATGGCCGCCAGTTCAGTATCAGATTGAGGGTATGGAACCGGTGGAATGAAGGATAATACCATTCATCAAGCGGATCACCGTCTATGGTTGTTGTCGTATCACCGCGCTTGTCCATAGGATTCTTGAAACGGGAATAAATGAAGGAATATGAAAGGTATCCATCAAAATACCGGCCCTGCTTTTTACGGAGCATGAGGTCGAAGCCGGCGGTATAGCCTTTGCCGTTATCGTCGGCTTCGATGTCGGTATCCCCGGTCTGTTCGTTATAATACCCAACAGCATAGAGTCGTTTCAGATAGTGTTTGAAATATCCTTCGATCCTGAATGACCAGGTTTGAGGAAACTGTGCCTCTATACCGGCGACATGAAACCAGGATTGATCGGGACCGAGTTCATAGTCGTCTATGTCATATTTGTCTTCCATGGCGGTAAGGAGGATCGGAAACTGGGAGAAAATTCCGCTACCCGCCGAGAAGGTTACCGAGTCAATTATCCCGTGGTTGCGGATGGGGGTCCAGTTTATGGAAGCACGCGGATTGACTACCGGCATGGTTTTGAGATCATAGCCCTTGTTCCACAGGTAGAAATGTTCTCCGCGAATACCAAGTTCTCCACGAAGTGTGGACTGTTCGGAACCAAATGACCACAGGGCGAATGCGGCACTGTGGAAGATCCGGTTGCCTTCGGTGTCCATGGTGTAATAGTTATAGAGGATTTCGTCCGGTTCGTAAAATTCCATGGGATACCATCCGCCGAAGGATTCATAAACATCGGTACTGTGAAATATCTCTTCCGCGCCGAAGGTAAGGACATGATTCTTCTTTATGAGAACATCGGTTTCGATCTTAGCCTGGACCTGGTGTATCGTGGTATCGGATTCGCCTTCCATGTCCAGGCCGTCGAGGGTGTAGCCGGTCTCCCCGCCAAGGAGCGCGCCGTGTTCATCCACGAACTCGTCACTGTACTCGCTTGAACCAGAAACTTTTTCTTCATACTCAAGTTCGTAGGTATTGATGTTCCAGGCACCGAGGAACCGCACGGTGTTCTGGTCGGTGGGCATCCAGTTCATCTTGAAGGCCACAAAACCCAGAATGTAGTCCCAGTTGAAGTGTACGTCGGTCGTAATGCCATCCTTGTCTTCATCATTCTTTATCCCGATGCCGTCCGACCCGATGAAGGCGTTGAGGCCAAAATTGAGGGCTGGGGAATATTCATGGTAGATCTTTGCGTAAAAATCCCGGATGTATGGCATGGTAGGGATGGTGTCTTTCAGTTTGGGGCTGTTATCCATAACCACATCATTCAAAAATTGCATGGATTCAAGATAGGTAATTTTTCCCCCGAGGAAGATACCGGTTTTTTCCCCGATAGGTGTCTGTGCGAAAAAATCAAGGGACGTTGTGGAAATACCGCCGTTGAAGCGGAATTCGCCTGCATCGGGCTGTACGGTGCTAACTTCCAGAAGACCGGACAGCGCCCGGCCGTACCGCGCTGAAAAAACACCATGAGACATCTTTGCCGATTCGACCATGTTCGGGTTGAAGATGGAATAGCCACCGCCCCAATGAAAGGGTTGGGTAATATAGATGCCGTCCATTACCGTTCCCATTTCATCCGGATAACCACCGCGTATGGATGGCTGTGCGTTGAATCCGCCGGAATAACTCATGCCGGGCAGCGTTTTTATGGAAGACATGATGTCTTCAACGAGGCCGAGGTTTGCCGTGGTCTCCATTTCCGACTTGTCCATGGCGACCGAGATTCCGGACTGTTCATCCCGTTTACCCGGCGCGGACCGTTCAACCACGAGTTCCCTTCCTTCAATTACGTCGGTAATGGAAAGAAGGATGGAAACTGCGGTATCCGCCGGGGAAATGGACACCCGCTGGCTTTGGTACCCGGGCAGTTCGGCGAAAATCATCGCGCGTTCAGCATCTTCAGGGAGATCAATCCGTGCGATACCGTTTTCATCGGTAACTGTTTCAAAGGCTTGTGGCCGCAGCGTAATCCTGACTCCTTCCAGCGGGATCTCGAGATCCCGGTCCGTAACGGTGACCGTAACGGTTTCCGAGAAAAGGTACAGGGGGAACGTGATGAGTGCAATGAGCAATACTAGTCGTTTCATGGTCAATCCTTTTAGAACTTTATTCCAAACGCGAGTGAGGGATAGAGCCATACGGAGTCATCGGTGATCTCGTATGGTTGTGCATGGTTTCCTGCTTCAAAGGCATCGTCATTCTGACCGGCTATCCGCACATCAACATTGAGCGCGCCGAAGACGGCCAGATGACGCATGAGATGAACATTGAGGGAGAGTCGTACGGAGGGAATGTAGCCGTATACAAACGCGTCATAGAATGCTTCCCGTTCCTCGTCGGTATCGGTCACAATCTCTTCACCATTTCTGATCCGGGTCAGATATTCGTTGTTATCACTCACATCGAGAACCACCCGGGACAATACTTCAAGATCAAGCGAGAACCGTTTGGAGAGATACCGCCGCGTTCCGACACCGAAACCGAAGAACAAGGTGTCAGCTTCCTTCGTGGGGGTCCAGTTCATGTCGTATCCCATCTGGTAGGTCGTGTAGAAGAGGTTGGTTCCTCCCTGGTACTGAAACCAGCAATTCCCGTTGCTGTCCAGATACACCGCGGGATCAAGCACACCCTCGAGGATGATGTTGAACAATCCCAGGGAAACACCGGTATTGTTCCGTGCGACATTGACGATACCCGCCTGGAGCCCGTGTACTTCGGTAGCAATGTTGATGAACCCCGCGGCCTGAACACCGTCAAGCGGGCCCGTGGCCACGTTGATGAATCCTGCCGCCTGGAAGCCGTTGAACGGACCGGTGGACACGTTCAGGAATCCCGCACCCTGCATGCCGTGGAAGCGGTTGCCCGCAAAGTTCAGGAATCCGGACAGCTGGGCACCTTTTGCTTCTCCACCGTAGGTTATGTTGACGAAGTTGTTGAGCTGGGCACCGCTGAAACCGCCGCCGTTCATGTTGAACAGCATGGAGGCCTGTACACCCTGGAGATAATTCTCGGTGTGGGCGCCAAATATGCTTGCCTGTACTCCTCGGATATTCCGGTTCTTTGCCGCGAAAAATCCGAGAGAGATGTTCGCGTTTTCGGTATCCTTCCGCGGAATGGTGAGCGAAGGAACAAGTCCGATTACAAAAGGTGTCCATTCGGTAACTTTTTCAAATACTTCCACGGGTTCCACGTCGCCCCGGGGCCGTCCCTGTGCCCGTGGAACTCCGAGAAACTGTGTTGCTCCCAGAACAAAATGTTCGTTTTGTTCAAGGGTAATGTTCGCCTGACTCGTTGCGAGCGGTGTTACCAGGGTAATGACATAACGTCCCTTCGGAACGGCAAGTGCTATCCCGGTACCGGAAACCTTGTTCAACTCGGAAACAAGATGACCGTCAAAGGTTCGGATAAAATACCGGCCTTCCGCTTCGTCAGGGAATATCAGGGCGGAATCCGCGTTGGTAATGTCGGTAAGTACCAGGTCGCCTGAACCAACCATGGTTATATTGAAGGATGGGTGCTGTGGCCCGAAGCTGCTGGCTTCGGTTTTGGACAGGGTGTCGTTGAAGGCATAATGGTACAGTTCGTTCAGCGAGACCTTGCGGTCCCCCGATGCATCTGCCGCGCCGCGAAGTCCGGTAATGAGCGAATGGGTAAAATAGGACGCCTGGATTATATCGGACTCCTGGGACGATTCTTCGGCGGAGCTTGACGAAAGATAGGCGTGTCCTTTTACTTCGCTTGCGTCGTCCATGAGGAATGGTTGTTTGCGTGAGCCGCCCTTCGCGCGGACAAAGCTTCCGGAGAAACAGGAATCGAGCATAACCACATGAACATCCGAGGGCACCAGTGAAAGGGATTCCTTGAGTTCCGAGTAGGAAAAGGTTTCATTTCCCAAAAGAAGCGCGTTCTCGTCCGAATGACCGGAATAGTAGAGGATAAACTCGGTTCGGCGCGCCTTGCCCTGGCGCTGATCAACCACATTGGCAAAATGGGCAAAGGCGTCATGGATTCTTTTCCGGTCGGGATCGGCAAGAATCATACTGTTACGTGATTCCACACCGCCTACTTCGCCCAGGGTTGCGGCGAGCCGCCGGGCGTCGCTCAAGGCGTACCGCAGGCGTTCACGACCCTCGCCGCCATCATTGGCTGCTATGTAGAGGGCGAACCGTTCAACCGCCTGACGCTCCGCCTTATCCGCGGATTGCGCGCCGAGCGGCAGCAGGAGAAGGGCTGCTATGGCTACGAACAGTATTGTTATATTGTTCATGGGGACTATCCTCACTTGTACAGTACTATGTCGGTTACGGTCATTCCGGCGGGTACCACATCCGAAAGATCATTGGCCGGGAAATCGTCCGACCGCGAAACGTTCTGAATGGTATCGAGAACCGGCTGTGCGTTAAAGGATTCACCGGCACTGATCATGATGAATCGTTCGAAAGCCGGTGCGTCATCCAGTTGATAGGAGAAGGGGAGCGCGGTTTCGCCTTTTGTTTCCAGAAGTGCCGAGAACGTTCCCCGTTCGGGATAATGCTGTGTTACTACACCGTTGCCGTCTACCGAGAATATGAAGCCCCACTTGTTTCCGGCAACATTGTAACTGACCTGCAGTACGTCGTTCACTGAAACCCGGTCTCCGTTATCCAGTTTTTCGGCGTGGTCTCCGGCTTTCCGGTACACGTACAGACGGACCGTGTCTCCCTTCGGGCGTTCGGAGAGCAGCCCCGAATCGGAAGATCCGGACGAACGGGTGAGCTGCGTCGTTGCAAGCACTGCAAGGGCGATGGTAAAACACGCTGCCGCTGCGAACGCGGTTATCCGTATTACGGGGACCGCCCGGCCCCTGCTGAAGGGTATGGCGGGTCGGTCGACTTTTTGCAGTTTGTCCGCAACCGCCCGTTTCATGGTGGACGCTGGATACTGTGCAAGAATTTCCCGGTTTGAGGTTTCCAGGTCCCGGAGCCGTGATTTGGTTTCCGGATCTGAAGCGGATTCTTTTTCGCCAAGGAGCATCTGCTCCAGAATGATATTGGGTGTTTTCATCTCTATTCCCTCACTCGCTGTAATGCTTTAGCTCTGAGTCCGGAAAGGCGCTTTCGTACACCGGAAACCGAAAGCCCGGTTTCTTTGGCTGTTTCACGAAGTGTCAGTCCGTCCACATAATGCAGGAACGCCATATATCGTGTGGAATCCGGCAGGTCCTCGAAAAGCTGGCCCAGAAAAAGCTCGGAAACAATCTGTTCATCATGTGCCGTGCTCCGGGTGTCCGCTGCGGTTTCAATGATGTAATCAATTCCGGGACCTCTTCTCAGCTTGTCCGAACGGATCCTGTTCAGACAGACCGAGGTTGCGACCGTGTAGAAAAGGCTTGAACAAACGCCCGAAAGTTTTTCCCTGCGCTCAATTATCCGCACAAAGACGTCCTGCATGGCATCGAGAGCCTTTTCTTCGTCTTTAAGCAGAGCTCTGCAGCGTCGGAGCACCATGGGGCCGAACTGTTCATACAAGTGTTCAAAATCATCGATGGTAATGGTTCCGGATTTACTCATGCCGTTTTGTTCCTGTCACGTTGTTATAACACCCGGTGTGGGAAGATGTGTTACTTTTATACCGGAAATAGTAACACGTTTTATGACAAATATCAGTTACCTTGTCCGGGTCGATCGTATCGCGTCCAGAATTTCAAGTGCGGCAACGCCGTCACGGAACGAGGATTCCGCCGGTACGGAAGGGTCCCGGAAACAGGTAACCGCGTGAGCCATCATGTTTGCGAAGTAGCCGGTGTTCTGCATTTTTCTCCAGTTGCGCCCCCGAACCGGACGGAGCGAACGAAAGGCTTCATACCAGGGCGAGGGTTCACTTTTCCATACTTCCCAGATACCATTCCCGGCGCGGATCCGGCCCGACGAAAACTCCACATCCAGTTCGAAACCGAGAAAGTCCCGGCCGGGGGAACAATCAATGGAGACCAGTGCGGTTTCTTCCCGATTTCGTGTTTCTCCCAGCGCCATGAAGGGGTTCTCGGTATGGTCAGCATTGCCTTGTACTGCCGTTACATCCCAGGGACCGGCAAGGAAGGTGATGATGTCTACGAGATGGGTTCCATCGTGCCAGAGTACCTGCGCGGGAGGCTTTTCGAGTCCCATGTACAGGCGGCTGTGAATTGCCTTGAGTGTGCCGAGTTCTTCCGATTCAATGATGGAGCGAAGGAAACGGAAATCCCGTGAAAACCGCCGTTCATGGTTAACTATGACACGGCTTGTTCCTTCTTGCTCGGCTTGTTCCACCAGGGGCAGGAGGTCCTTCGCTTCTTCAAGACTCATTCCCACGGGCTTTTCCAGCACAATGACGGGAATCCGGTCGGCAAGACAGGTCTTCAGAAGCGAGATATGTGATTCGGTATCGCTCGCGATATGTACGATATCCGGGCGGAGTGTTTCCAGCATTTGTTCCGCGGTTTCATATACGGATGACAGAGGGAGCTTCCACCGGCGGGCGAATTCGATACGGGCCTCCGGTTCGGGATCGGCGCCTCCAACAAGCACTGTTTCCCGGTTTTTCGCGATGGCGCCCGCGTGGCTTGCCGGTTTTTCCCGGAGCCGGTCGTCTTCGAGGGAAGAACCGATCCTGCCGCAGCCGATAACGACGCAGCGGATTTTTTTGATTGGTTTCTTTCGTTCTTCTGATGCGGACATGGTGCCGGGCTCCTTGTGGAATGAATTATAACACAAAAGCCAGTGTTTCATTGACCCTGCGGACATAATACCGTATCCTTGTGGTGACAAAATGACAAAAGCTGTCAGAAGGACTTGCATATGAATCATCCAGAAATAATACAGGGAGGAATGGGCGTTGGCGTTTCAGACTGGAAACTCGCCCGTTCCGTATCGTCCATGGGCGCGCT
>CAZVEL010000437.1:0-8342 GCA_964626305.1 uncultured Treponema sp.
CACAAACACCCTTGAAGATGGGGGCGGAACTGACTTGCATAAAATTTCAATCTCAGTCGGTCTTAAACGCTCTGCAGGGGGAAAATAGTCGACGGCTATAAAGAATCTCCAAAAGAATCAATTTATTGCGCTTTTTTTCGGTATTGCTATATAATAGTACAATGATAAAAAGGATTGGCTCGCGGATCATCTCAAATTGTCACGCTGCCGTATACACCGTAGGATTTTTCGGAAAAACTCTTCGGGGGGTTCCTCCGTTTGTTTATCGGGGACAGGCGTCCTATAAAATCCTGATAATGCAGATTCTGTTTACCTTCGTTGAAGCACTCAGTATCTCACTGCTGCTTGCCGTCGCTATCGGTACCATTGTGAATGTACTCGGATTGCCGATTCTTTCGAGTTTTTCCCAGGAAAAACTCATCTACCCCCTCATCATTACCATTATTACCCGCGAACTGGGTCCGCTGTTAACCGCGTTCATCATAATTGCCCGATCGGCAACGGCGATCGCAACAGAAATTGCTGGTATGGTGGTTTCGCATGAAATAGAGGCCTATATTTCCATCGGCATCGATCCGATCGAACACATTGCCGTACCGAGATTTCTCGGAGTAACACTTTCTCTGTTCCTGTTGAACATTTATTTTTCAATTGCCGGTCTCGTCGGATCCTTTTTTGTCGTTCAGGTTCTCGGCCTCCTCCCGGCAGCGGACTATTTTAACAATCTTCTCCAGAATCTGACTGTAGCCGACATACTGGTCTCCCTCCTCAAGAGTGTCGTTTTCGGCATGATCCTGGCCATTGTCGCCACGGTACAGGGATTCTCGGTGGAACGCGCCTCAACAGAAATTCCCCAGGCAGGATTACGGGCGGTTGGAAGCGCTTTTGCCTGGTGTATTATCGCGAATCTGATAATATCCGCCATTTTTTACATGGTTTAACGGGGTACTATGGAAACGCCGGTTATTGAACTGAAAGACATCTCCCTCACCGCACAAAACCTGCATATCGTCAGGAAGGTTCAGCTTTCCATCGGGCAGGGTCAAACAGCTGCTTTTGTGGGTCCTTCCGGCGGCGGGAAAAGCACGCTCCTCAAGCTTGCGGCCGGATTGATTGTCCCAACCGGCGGTGAGGCCTATTACCGGGGGCAGCCCATTTCTACCATGAGCCGCCAGAGCACTCTTGATTTCCGCAGGAAGGCCGCGTTTGTATTCCAGGACTCTGCCCTCTGGGCAAACCAGAACCTCCGGCAAATTCTTGAACTGCCGCTCAAAATTCACTTCCCCCGCATGACGGACAAACAGCGAACCGCCCGCATTGTTGAAGTTTGTGCTGAAGCAGGATACCGGCGGGAACTGGACATCCGTCCATCGCAGCTCTCGATGGGGGAACAAAAACTGATCGCATTCGCGCGTTCTCTGATTTGTGACCCGGATATTCTTTTTCTGGATGAATGGACAGAATCCCTGGATGACGCCTCCGCACGCCGTCTTATAAATGCGGTAAAAAAGCGTCAGCAGATGGGTAGCACCATTGTTTTTGTAAGCCATAATTTTCGTGTAATCAAGGAACTTGCCCAGCGGATATGTATGATTATAGACGGACGCCTTTCCATGGAGATATCCGGGAATGAAATAGCGCAAAACGAGGCTCTTGCCCAAATGGTTCAAAAAGGAATAGCACTATGAAATTCAAAATCAGGTACGCGGATCAAATTGTGGGAATACTGGCCATACTGGCGATTCTTGCCCTCGCGGTGACCATATTCATGCTTGGAAGCCGGCAGCGCTGGTTTGCTCGTAACTATACGTTCCAAACGGTTTTTGAATCGGCAAGCGGCCTTTCCGTGGGCATGCCGCTTCAGTACAAAGGTTTTACCGTGGGCAAAATAAAAGACATAACCCTGAACGAATCAGACGAAGTGGATGTGTCTCTGTATATTTTTGACACCTACTACAACCGTGTCCGCGAGGGTTCCGTTGTCGAACTAATAATAAATCCAATCGGCTTGGGAAATCAGTTTTTGTTCCATCCGGGAATCGGGGATACCACCCTTGCAGAAGGAAGCCATATTCCGCGGCTGGATTCCCCGGAGGGGCAGGCATTCCTTGCAACAGGAATGGTCACCATTCCGCGTCGGGACGACACGGTCGCCAATATCATTGCGCAGGTTAATCCTTTTCTTACCAAGCTCAATGAAACACTGCACATCGTAAACGGCGCGATGGACGGCAGCGGACAGGGGCCTCTTGCAGACACTATGGTTAATACCGCAGGCATTAGCGAAGAACTCTACGCATCCATGGATTCAATTCTTGCGGATGTTTCTTCCATGACGGCAAATCTTGAAGAACTCTCCAGGGCTCTTTCAGATCCCACCGGACTGGTACCGACCTTGATTGATCCCGACGGCTCCCTCTTCCAGAGCATTGAAAATTCGCTGCTGGCGGTTGAAGGCACCCTGAAAAATGTGGAGGACTCCTCCGAAATTGTGAAATTCCAGTTTCCGCAGATTGCCCGGCTGATCGAAGATATTAGAATTGCCATCGTACAAAGTCAGGACGTTATGGAAGGTCTTCGCAATAACCCGTTGATACGAGGCGGTATTCCCGAGCGGGGAAAGATGGATACCTCAGCCGCCAATTCGCAAACAATCGAGTTTTAGGGGGAATATATGGCGATCAACACTCATACGCGCCGGTCCTGGCTGGCTCTTGTCATCCTTACGGGAATCATTTTTTTCTCTTGTTCCTCCGCTCCGAAACGCCCGCCGGAAGTGTTTACTAACCGGAATGCCGCACTTGCCCAGATGGAACTGGCCCACAAGGCGGTTATGAAACATGAATCCGATGTTGCCCGGCAGTTCCTTGCCGAGGCATGGAGGCTGGCCATCTCAACCGATGACGCGGAAACCCGCGCACGGGTACTCCTCGCCACCGGTAATGCCTGGTACAGCGAAGGTTCGGTGGACCACGCAAACCAGATGTGGGAACAGGCAAGAAATGAAGCGGCTGAGGCGAACCTTGCGGCGACCGTGGCCGCGGCAAATGTGTACATCGCCCGGGGAAATCTCGCCGAAGGTCATTATCTGGATGATCTGGAAGAATCAGAACGGGTCCGACGGGCGGAAGAATCCCGGGCCACCGTTCTTGCGGCACAGGACAAGCTCAAGGACAATCCCCTTTATACGGCTTTTGCCTGGAGGGTGCTTGCGCTGGCGGAAAAAGAACTTGGAAACACGAAAGCAGCCGTCAGAGCAATAGATGAATCAATTGAAATTCACGACTCCGGTCAGTATCTGGAAGACGCAGCCTACGACTGGTACATCAAGGCATCGATTTTCTCAAAAGCAGCACGGTACCCGGATGCGCTTGACGCACTGGAGCAGGCACTCCTCTTTGACCGTCGCGCGGAGAACGCGGCAGGCCTCGGGCGCGACTGGATGGCCATAGGCGCCGTTCGCGAAAAATCCGGTGATACCGACGGAGCTCGTACTGCCCGGACCCGCGCGCGGGACATTTTCCGCGCAGCTTTTCTCACCGTTCAGGCACAGGAAGCGGAAATGCTCCTTAGTCGGTAAAGGGTTTTCCTTCCACCATGAGGGCAATTCGTCGCATAGCTTCCTTGAGCTTGCCGATTTCGGTGGCATAGCAGCAGCGCACAAATCCCTCGGCACCAGCACCGAAGGCATCTCCTGGTACCACCGCGACTTTGTATTCGTTAATCAGTTTTGTTGCAAATTCTTCCGAAGTGAGTCCGGTTTTCCTGATATCGGGGAAGATGTAAAAGGCGCCTTCCGGCTCCGTAACCGGAATTCCCATATCGGCGAAGGCCTTCATCATGAGATTCCGGCGCTGCTGGTAGGAGACCCGCATTTTTTCCACTTCATAGGCACCGTTCCGGAGCCCTTCGAGTGCAGCGTACTGGCTCATGATCGGCGCACAAATGGTTGAATACTGATGGAGCTTGTGCACCTGCACCATGAGTTCGGCAGGACAGGCAAAATACCCGATACGCCAGCCGGTCATAGCAAAGGCTTTAGAAAAGCCGTTCAGCACGATGGTGTAGTCTTTCATACCGGGAAACGACGCAATGGACACGTGTTTTCTGTCGTCGTAGACGAGTTCACTGTACACTTCGTCTGAAAGCACCCACAACTCATGCTTTTGTACCACGGCGGCGATTTTTTCCAGTTCATCGGCCGGAATCATGCGACCGGTGGGATTGCTCGGTGAGCAGAGCATCACCGCCTTGGTTTTCGGGGTGACAAGCCGCTCGATTGATTCAGCGCGGGCGATAAAGCCGTCGGGCGCCGTATCGAGTTTTACCAGTTTGACATCACAGAGCTCGGCGAGCGGCTGATATGACACATAACAGGGTTCGGCCACAATTATCTCGTCTCCGGGATTGAGAATGGACCGCAGTGCCGCGTCTATGGCTTCAGAAACGCCGATCGTTACCAGAATCTCGGTTTTTGGGTCGTAGGAAAGCTGGTACTTTTCCAGATACCGGGAGATCTCTTCCCGGAGCTCGGTAAGCCCCCAGTTCGATGTATAGGAAGTATGCCCTTCTTCAAGATGGTAGAAGGCTTCCTCCCGCATAACCCAGGGAGTCGGAAAATCCGGCTCACCAACACCGAGTGAAATAATATCATCCCGGCCGATAATGAGGTCAAAGAATTTACGTATGGGCGACGGCGGCGTGCGCAAAATTTTCTCGGAATAGCGGTCTGGTCGTGTATTCATGGAGTATTCCTGCCTCAGGCGGTAACGCTTTCGCGATTATCTTTCTTGGAGTCGACGTACACAATATCATTTTCCTTGTACGTCTTTAACACAAAGTGCGTCTTGGTACTTTTAACGCCATTAAGAGTCGCGAGTTTCTTGGCGACGAAGAACGCCACTTCCTTGAGGGTCTTTCCTTCAATGATGACCTGGAGATCATATCCTCCGGACATGAGATACAGCGCCTTGACCTGGGGGAACCGGTAGATCCGCTCGGCCAGGGAATCAAACCCATGTTCCCGTTCGGGGGTAACCTGAATTTCGATAACGGCCCGGACCGTATCATTTTCAGAGGGGATTTTATCCTGGTTCACGATCGCGGTATACTTGAGGATAATTCCATCCTTCTCCAGCTGCGCGATAACCGCCGCGACCTCTTCAACTGTTTTTTTGGTCATGGCCGCAATATCTTCCGCTGAAAGCCGGGCGTCGTTCTGTAAAAGATCAAGAATTTCCTGCATGGTCCGCTCCTTTGCCCCGTATGTCGGGATATATTGTATAAATATACTACACTGCTGTATTTTTATTCAACCGGCGAGAACCGGTTCATGCGTAGAATTTTCCGTGACAATACGTCATACTGGGCCTACATATTGCCCCCCGGAGGAATCGTGATGGAAACATCCGTACACCGTCTCTTTATAGAACGGAAAGAAGGATTTGACAATGAGGCAAAACGAACCAGAGAAGAAATAATAACTCTTCTCGGCATACAAAATCTCACCAGTGTGCGCTACTGCAACCGCTACGATCTGGAAGGCCTTGATGAAACCGTACTGAACACCGCAGCAAGCCGGGTTTTTTCCGAACCCCAAAGCGACCGTGTCTATCGGGAAACGCTTCCCGTTTCGGAAGAAGAAACCGTCATCACGATTGAATATCTTCCCGGTCAGTATGATCAGCGTGCAGATTCCGCCGAACAATGCCTGGCCCTCCTTCCCGGCCTTGAGGGAAAGCTCGTGACGGTCCGGTGCGCCCGGGTTTACATCCTTTCCGGCAAGCTCACGACAGGAGATCTTGAACGCATACGAAACTATCTCATCAATCCGGTCGACTCCCGCGAGGCGGACGGTGAGAAACCGGCAACCCTTGCCATGAAAACCGCTGCAGTTGGAAAAATCCCGGTACTTTCAGGGTTTACCGCGTACACAGCCGAAGAACTGTCCACACTCAGGGCGGACTATGGCCTTGCCATGGACGACGCGGATATCGAATTTCTGCAGGACCATTTCAAAAAAGAAGGACGAGACCCTACTGAAACAGAAATCCGGGTGCTTGACACCTACTGGTCCGATCACTGCCGTCATACCACCTTCAACACCATTCTTGATTCAATCGAAATAGAAGACGGTCCCTATGCCGGGACAGTCCGAAAAGCACTGGATGCGTATACCGCACTCCGCACCGAAATTTATACTGGCCGGGACAAGCCGGTAACCCTCATGGATATGGCGGTGATCGGAGCCAAAGCCCTGCGCAAACGCGGCCTTCTCGAGGACCTTGAAGAATCCGCCGAAATAAACGCCTGTTCCATTTTTATTGATGTAACCCTTCTCGACGAAAAGGGAACGAAAACGGGAACCGAATCCTGGCTCCTCATGTTCAAGAATGAAACACACAACCATCCCACCGAGATTGAACCTTTCGGCGGCGCGGCAACCTGTATTGGTGGCGCCATCCGCGACCCCCTTTCCGGAAGGGCCTGGGTATACCAGGCACTTCGCGTAACCGGCGCGGGAGACCCCACCGTTCCGGTAGAAGAAACTGTTCCCGGAAAACTTCCCCAGATTTCGCTTACACGGACCGCTGCTGCCGGTTTCAGCGCCTATGGCAACCAGATTGGTCTTACCACCGGCCAGGTTGTTGAATATTACGACCCCGGCTTTCTAGCCAAACGCATGGAACTCGGCGCCGTAATAGCAGCAACTCCCGTTTCCTCCGTTGTCCGGGAAGAACCCGAAGCGGGCGATGTGGTCATCATGGTTGGCGGCGGAACCGGCCGCGACGGTATCGGCGGTGCGACCGGCTCTTCAAAAGCCCATACTACCGAATCTGTACATGAAGCCGGTGCGGAAGTACAAAAGGGAAACGCAGTAGAGGAACGGAAAATACAGCGACTCTTCCGCGACCCGTCTGTAACCCGCCTCATCCGCCGCTGCAACGACTTCGGCGCGGGAGGTGTCTCTGTTGCAGTTGGAGAACTCGCACCGTCACTCGATATTGACCTTTCCGCCGTCCCCAAAAAGTACGACGGTCTTAACGGTACCGAGCTCGCCATTTCCGAATCCCAGGAGCGCATGGCTGTCGTGGTTCGCGAAAAGGACGCCGCAGCTTTTATCGCCGCATCGAACCGGGAAAATCTCAACGCGGCGGTTATCGCACGCGTTACCAATACCGGCCGGCTCGTTATGCGCTGGCAGGGCGATACCATCGTCGACATTGACCGGGACTTTCTGGATACCGCCGGCGCCAAGCGGAACGCGTCGGTAAAAATCTGCCAGCCGTCTGCTGAATGGAACTGGAAAATCGCGGCAGAAAAAGCCTTCGAAGACCGCTGGTACTCGGTACTTTCAGACCTTTCGGTCGCATCCCAGCGGGGTCTAACTGAACGCTTTGACGGCTCCATCGGGTCTTCATCGGTTCTCTTTCCCGCCGGCGGTGCATTTCAGGCAACACCGGAATGCGGTATGGCCGCACGGATCCCGGTCGGCCCCGGAAAAGAGACAAGCACCGTCAGTCTCATGACCATGGGGTATGATCCGAAAGCCGCCTCATGGAGCCCTTTCCATGCGGCCCAGTACGCCGTTCTTGAATCCCTTGTAAAAATCCTCGCCCTCGGCGGTGATCCGCGTACCGCACGGCTCACCTTCCAGGAATATTTTGAACGGACAAGCTCTCCCGAAGCATGGGGCAAACCGGCAGCGGCACTTCTCGGAGCGCTTCAGGCACAGCTTGCCGCAGGTACTGCGGCAATTGGCGGAAAGGACAGTATGTCCGGAACGTTCCACGACATCCATGTACCGCCAACCCTTGTTTCATTTGCCGTGGCGGTTACCGACCAGCAAAAGGTCCGTGGTGGCGCCTTTACCGGCGTGGGCAATGCCCTGGTACTGGTTCAAACCCCCTGGAAAAAGGACTGTACCCCGGACTGGAATATATTCCACAAAAACGCCGAAGCCCTGCTCGCACTCGCTGAAACAGGCTCTGTCCACGCAGCCTATCCAGTTACCGCCGGAGGTGTTGCTGCGGCAATAAGCAAGATGGCATTCGGGAACAGAATCGGCGCTGCACTGGACCCAAAACCGCTTTCCACACTTCAGCTCCATGGCTTTGAAGATGATCCTGAGGCAGCGCTTTTCGCTCCGCTTTACGGATCCCTCATACTCGAAGTATCCAGCGCGGATATTCTTGCTTTCAGTGCCAACTGTTCAGAAGCCTCCAACTGGAAGCTTCTCGGCAAAACACTACTCGAACCGGTTATTACCTGCGGAGAACATACTATCAGCCTTGAACGGGCCCGAACCGCATGGGAAAAACCACTCGCTAAAGTATTCCCTC
>CAZVEL010000438.1:0-1862 GCA_964626305.1 uncultured Treponema sp.
GGCCGTCCTCAGTTTCCACTGCCGGAAGCGACTCGTGAACGGTGAGTTTTCCCTCGACAGTGGCCAACTCTCCCCGGCCGTTGGCATAAAGTCCGGCAAGACTTACCACCATAACTACTAATACTACCAGTATCTTCTTCATACAAAGCTCCTTGAACGCTGTTGCGTCATATATATGCCAGCAAGAATCGTGCCAATCGAAAAATGACTGTTTATAGCGGGATGTACGAGAAACTGTCGATCGAATCCGCATGCAGGGGTAAAAATTACCCGCGTAATGGGAAGGTTTTACCCGGAGTTAAGTCTGAATTCATGTTTTTACCGGGGACCGGTGCTACACTTGCACCATGTCTATATTTTGCAGAGGTGTTTCTTGTCTGGAGTGTTTGACAATGACCCATTGTTACCAAATAATAGATGCAGAGTAGGTTCCAGAACTCATGAGTAAACGAAATCGAGATCTAATCATTCTTATTTGCGCAGCCGGAATAGTCGTGGGGTGTTTTTTTCTGGCCTACATGCCCAGGAAGACCATTCCCGCCGGTGAACGAATGATCAGGAATTTCGCCGTTTTTCGGGATCCATCCGCAAGCGCATCTCTTTCGGACCTGCTCGAATCCGAAGCCGCTTTTGTTGAACACGACCGCCCCACGGTGTATACCCGGAGAACAACGGATGCCGTCTGGATCCGTTTTTCCCTCACTCCGTCAGAAGTTTCTGATGAGTGCCGGTATCTGTGGATACGGAATGCAAGTCTTGAAAACATAACCGTTTTTTTCCCGGGTCACGATCCGGTCTTTGCCGGAAAGAAACAACCGGTTTCGTCACTTTCTGTTAAAACACGTGACTGGTACATCCCTGTTCCGGAATCAGTAACAACTTCAGACACCATCTACCTGCGGGTTAAAACGAATACTATCATGTGGATACCCCTGCAGCAGGTTTCCTCGGCAAAAATGATCACCCAGATAGTCCAGGAGTATCTGTTCTTCGGTGTTTTTTTCGGAATCATACTTGCGATACTTTTTGTAAACGCATTTTCGTTCCTGGTTGTAAAGAATTTTAATTTTCTGTGCTATGCGACTTACCTTTCATCATTGCTCATCTACCAGCTCCGGGTACACGGATTCTTGTATCTTATTCCCATGCCCTTCGCCGTACTGGAAGCAATATTGTGGATCAGCCTCGGGAGTCTCGGCATCTTTCTCATGCTCTTTGCCAAGTCTTTTCTGAGTCTCGCAAAAAGAATGCCGATTACCAATACTATCCTGAACACCTGTATAAGTCTGTTCGTTGCCCAAACCATCATCGGTATCTTTTTCTCTACATACTGGGCAAATCAGATTGCCTATATAACCGGATTCATTGTTCCCGTTATCATCCTGATCGCAGCCATAAAAATCTATTTTTCCGGTCACTACGAGGTTCGCTTTTACCTCGTGGCCTGGGCGGCCATGATTACCGCTACTACGATCTGGAGTACTGCCGCATACCTCGAATCCTGGATCCCGACCAATTATTTCTTTACCGTGGGAACTGCCATCAATTCTCTTCTTTTTACCCTCGCTATTTTTGACATGATCAGGATGGAACTCAACGAGAAGGACCTGGTTGTGGAACGGGAAACATACTACCGGAATCTTTCACGGAGCGACCCGCTCACCGGGTTGTACAACCGGCGGTATCTCAGTGAATTAATCAACCGTCTTGAGTCCGACGGAGAAATGCCAGCCGGCTCCGCACTGATCATGATTGATCTGGACAACTTCAAGCTTATCAACGATACCCATGGGCATCTGGCGGGAGACATGATCCTGACAAAAACCGGAGCCCATATCAAAAAGCATATCCGTAAAACCGAT
>CAZVEL010000439.1:0-6303 GCA_964626305.1 uncultured Treponema sp.
TAACCGGAGCTGGCGGATCAATTGGGAGTGAACTGGCCCGACAGCTCCTTTCCGGCGGCGCTGAACGCCTGTTTTTATTCGGGCACGGCGAAAACTCCATCTACCAGATTGATCGCGAACTACGCCTTCTGCAGGAAGGTGGCGTTGGCGAAAAAGCGACCATCGTGCCGGTAATCGGCGACATGCGGAACCGGGACTACATGTACTACATTCTTCGCCAGCTCCGCTGTGATGTGGTTTTCCATGCCGCAGCCTACAAGCATGTTCCGCTCATGGAAGAAAACCCGGTTGCAGTAATCGAGAACAATGTGTTCGGAACGGCTAATCTCCTTTCAGCATGCATGGATTCGGGCGTTACCCGTTTTGTACTCATCTCGACCGACAAGGCCGTACAACCCGTATCGGTATACGGTGTTTCCAAAATGCTGTGCGAACAGCTGGTCTTGGAAGCAGCCTGCTCTGTTGGAACCGATACCGATTCTGCCGATCCCCGCTCATACATGTTTGTCCGATTCGGGAACGTTCTCGGTTCACGGGGGTCCATACTCCCCCTATTTATAAATCAGATACAAAAAGGCGGTCCGGTTACCGTTACCGATCCGGAAATGGTACGTTATTTCATGACCATCCCCGAAGCCTGTTCTCTCGTTCTCAAAACCGGAGGAGTCGGTAAAAACGGCGAGTCCTATCTTCTGGACATGGGAGAACCGGTAAAAATAGTTGAAGTTGCCGAACAGCTCATCAGGTTTATGGGCTATGAACCGGAAAAGGACATCCCCATAACCTATATCGGGCGACGAAACGGAGAGCGTCTCGATGAACCCCTGTGGAATCCCGATGAAACACCGGTATCCACAGATTATCCCCGGATACTCAGGCTGGAAAAAACAACACAGACTACCATGCTGTCTGCCAAGGAGATTCTCCGGTTGCTTGAGCCTGTGTGTTTTCATGATTCTGATCGGAAAGATGAATACCGTAACCGCACCGTCCTGTTCTCCCGTATAGCGTCCTCTGTCCCCTCTTTCAGGAAAAACCGTCATGAATGAACATAGCCTCCGTACCGTGCCTTTTTTTAAACCTTCACTCGGACCTGAAGAAGAAAATGCCGCGCTGCGGGTCATGCGCTCCGGCTGGCTCACTACGGGAGGCGAAGCCCGCGCGTTCGAACAGGAATTTGCCCGTTTTGTATCAAGCCCCCACGCCCTTGCGGTAAACAGTGCCTCAAGCGGTCTCATGCTTGCCATGCAAGCGCTCGGTGTGGGACCGGGAACAACGGTGCTTACCACACCCTACACATTCGTTTCCACGGCGACCGCAGCCATTCACCTTGGTGCCGAAGTTCGTTATACCGACATTGCACAAGATGGATTCAACATTGATCCGGATGCGGTTGATCGCGCGCTCAAAGAACATGCTGATATCCGCGCGGTTGTACCGGTCCACATAGCCGGCCTTCCCTGTGACATGAACCGGATATGCCGCTCGGCTGAAAAAGCTGATGTCGCGGTCATTGAAGACGCGGCCCATGCCTTCCCGTCAAAAACCGCAAACGGATACGCCGGAACTCTCGCCGACGCCGGAGTTTTTTCCTTTTACGCAACCAAGACCATAACAACCGGTGAGGGAGGTATGATCTGCGTTCGCGACGCGAAGATTGCCGAACATATTTCCCGCCTCCGGTGTCATGGTATCGACCGCCCGGTCTGGGACCGCTATACCTCGCGCAAGGCGGACTGGCTCTACGACGTTACCGAGGAGGGATGGAAATCAAACCTTCCCGACATACTTGCCGCAATCGGCCGGGTACAACTCGGGAGGGCTGAATCATTCTTTGAACAACGACGCACCATTGCACATCGTTTTTCCGAAGCCTTTTCAGGCCATGACTTTCTTACAATTCCACCAGATGGCTACGGACACGCGTGGCATCTCTACCTTCTGGGTATGGTTCCTGAACGCATGGATATCGACCGTGACGACTTCGGCCGTCTTCTCCAGGACGCAGGGCTCGGCATTTCAATGCATTTTGTACCCCACTTTGAACAAACCTGGTGCAAGAAGCGCTACGGCCTTTCACGAAACGACTTCCCCCGTGCCGCCCGCCGATACGAAACGACCCTCTCTCTCCCCCTGTGGCCGCACATGGAAGAATGGATGGTCGAACAGGTTATTGATACGGTACTCTCGGTGGGGAAAGCACATTATCGGAGGCGGCCATGACAAATGATAAAGCACCGGTATTCTTCAGTGACCTCGACTTTCCCGATCAGCTGTACGGTATGCTGGTGCGATCCACCATACAACACGGCTATCTGGTAGACATAAAACCGCCACCGATGCCCGACGGGTACCGGCTGTACACGGCAACAGATATTCCCGGAGAAAACCGCCTCACCGTTTCCGGAACAAATATCCCGGTGTTTACCCCATATGAAATACAGTACTACGGTGAACCGCTCGGTATTCTTGTGGGTTCCGATCCCGAAAAGGTACAGGAGCTGGTTTCGGAAGTACTCGTAGAAACGGAACTGCTCTCTCCCATACAGTTTACCGACCGGTTTGCGGCTTCGCAGGTAGCGGCAAAACGCATTCATTTTTCGGGAGATGCCGATGTCCAGCTGGACACTGCGACGAAAATATTCGAAACAGAATGTGAAACCCCCGCGCAGGATCATTTTTATACAGAAACGCTTGGCGTTGCCGTGACTGTTTCCCCCGAGCGGCTCGACGTATACTGTGCCACACAGTGGCCCTATCATGTAAAAAATTCCGTTTCCGCAGTTCTGGATCTTGATCCAGATGAAATCCGGGTTGTTCCTACGGTAATCGGTGAAGTTCTGGACGGAAAGATCTGGTTTCCCTCCCTCATTGCCGCACAGGCGGCCCTCGCCTCCGTCCTTTCCCGCAGACCGGTAAAACTCATTTTTACCCGGCAGGAAGATTTTCTTTTTTCCGTAAAATCCGCCCCGGTCCGTATCCGTTACCGGACTGTCCTTGATGAGCAAAACGCCCTCAAGGCCATGAACGTCCGCATCCTGATCAATGGCGGAGCCTACAGCCCGATCATAGACGAAATTGTGGACCGCATGACCATCGCGGCAACAGGACCGTACTATTGCCCCGAATTCAGAATTGAAACGTATGCCTTGCGCTCCAACCTTCCGCCCATGGGAGCCTTTTCCGGACTGGGAGAAGCGCAAGTTTCCTTTGCACTGGAAAACCATATCGCACGTATCATTTCCGAATGCAACCTCTCCCCCACAGAATGGCGGAAAGAAAATCTTCTGGCACGGGGAAGAATCACACCAACAGGAAGCGAACTCAAACAGGGCCGGCGTTTTAATGAACTGATTGATCTGGCATGCAAAAAAAGTGATTTTTATCGTAAGCATACCGCCTATGAACTTTTAAACCGTGACAGAAGCACACTGAAAGAAACACCCCTGCGCGGCATAGCTCTTTCGTCTGCCTTCCAGGGAAACGGTTTTACCGGAAAAAATCCGCCCTGGGGAACCTACACAGTTTCGGTAACCATGGATACCGAAAGCAGGGTCCCCCTTTCCGCAACGATACCCTCGGAGTCCATGCGCAGAATCACGATAGAACGTGCAGCCGCCATACTCGAGATAGAAAAGAAGGATATATTCTTTACCGAAACTTCGACGGATTTCATCCATTCGGGAGGACCACAAACCCTATCCGACAGACTCACCGTCATCCTGCCACTTGTTGAAAAATGCTGCACAACCATCCAGAAACAGCGATTCCGCAATCCACTGCCCATAACGGTAAAAAAGACCTATCGGCCACCACGTACGGAAGCATGGGATGCGAGAATCCTGCAGGGCACACCATTCATTTCCACAACCCCCGCAGTTTGTGTTGTTGAAGTTGAACTGGACCCGCTTACCTGGACGCCATCCGTACGAAAAGCCTGGTTTACCATTGACGCCGGAAAGCTCCTTGATGAAGGCGCCGTCCGTTCGGCAATACGACGAAGCTTCACCCTCGCCTGTTCCCGAAGCATGGCAGAATACCTCGTACTCCGCGATGGCCGGTTCTCGCCGGGAGACAGTGTTCAGTATGACATGCTCCCGCCCTCGGAAATGCCACCGGTAGAAATTCATTTTCTTGACTCTGCCGATGCACCCCGCGGAGTGGGCTCATTACCACAGATCCTGTTCCCGCCCGCATTTACCTCGGCTCTCCATCAGATAATACGCAAAGGAGCGACCGCGATACCGGTACGTCCTGAAGACATCTATGAACTTGTTACCGGCAAGGAGGAAGAAAAATGATCATCCCCTTTGTACTGAACGGAGATCTGGTATACATTGACGCAAACCCCGGAGAACGGCTCGTACATATTCTCCGTCGCCGTTTCTCACTGCTTTCCGCACGGGAAGGCTGCAATTCGGGACGCTGTGGATCATGCATGGTGCTCATGAATGACCAGCCGGTACCCTCCTGTCTTGTTCCCGTCTTTCAGGTAAAAAATAATCCGGTGGTAACACTCGAACATTTCAGCAAAACCGATGAATACCGCGATATTATCGCCGCGTTCAACGAAGCCGGCATATCCATGTGCGGGTTTTGCAACGCCGGCAAAATATTCATAACCCACACCCTGATCAGGGAAAATCCCCGACCGACCAATGAAGAGATCCGTGCAATGTTTTCCGGAAACATGTGCCGTTGTACAGACATTGAAGACCTCATAACCGGCGTACGAAAAGCCGCTGTCCGGCGAAGGAGACGGCATGCTTAACAAGACTACGACCGTATACCGCGCGAATTCGATAACCGAAATTCAGACCCTCCTGCGAAATATCTCGGGGATTTCTGTTGCTGCCGGGTGCACCGAAATTGCGCGGCGGCAAACCGGACGGGCACTGAGCCTTCCCTCACAAGTGCTGTCCATCGCAGGAATTCCAGATTTGTGTACGGTAACCAAAACCGAACGATACATAGATTTCGGTTCATGCGTTACACTCGCCAGCCTGCTTGAGCTCGGCCGCAAGAATCTTCCTGAAGTACTATTTGATGCGGTTTCCGGGATAGCCAATCCGGCAGTGCGATCCCTTGCCACCCTCGGTGGCAACATATCCGCCAAAGGACACCGCCTTTCCACCTTTGCCCCCCTTCTTGCCCTGGATGCCCGTCTTGAAATTAAAACACCCACCGATACCTACTGGGTACCCATGACCCGGTTCTTCTCCAACACAGGCAAAGAACAGCCGGGATTCCCCGAATGTCTTTGCCGGATACGGGTACCAGTTGAACAATGGGATATTGCCCTCTACCGGCGAACGGGTAAACCATACCTCATCAGCGACACAACCGCGTCGTTTGTCTTTCTGGTAAAAACACAGAAGAAGGTACTCTCCGACATCCGTATTGCCTGGGCAGGAAAATTCTTTTTTAGAAAACGGGAATTTGAAAACCTTATAATCGGACGAACCCTGCCCCTTTCCGCAAAAGACATGGCAAATCTCATGGACAAGTCAAAGCTCTTCTTTGACCAGCTTCTTTTTCCGGAATCCTATAACCGCACCTGCTTTCTCAACCTTCTGGAAGACTCCCTCCGCTTGCTTACCTGATGAGCATTGAATCACCGTATGAAAAAAAACGGTATTCCCGCTCCACCGCATGACGATACGCGTCAAAGATGCACTCCTTTCCGGCAAAAGCCGAAACAAGCATGACGAGCGTTGATTCCGGTGTATGAAAATTGGTAAAGAGCCGGTTCACGATCCCGAACTCGTATCCGGGATAGATGAAAATGTCTGTTGCCCGCTCTCCGGTCCGGAGCCGCTGCTCCACACGATCCCAGGCCGATTCCAGCGTTCGCACACTGGTGGTACCCACCGCCATGACCGGCCGGCCTTCTTTCCTGGCCGATTCCACTTTTTGCGCAGTTTCGTCGGTTATGATAAACCGCTCTTCATGCATTTTATGCTCTTCGAGCTTGTCCGTACGCACCGGAAGGAAAGTACCCAGCCCAACATGAAGGGTTATCCTTGCCCGCTCAATCCCCCGCCGGTCAAGCTCATCGAGAATGGCCGGAGTAAAATGAAGCCCGGCGGTAGGCGCGGCAACCGAACCCGTATTTTTGGCATACACCGTCTGATAGCGGTCGGCATCCAATGCTTCATCGTCCCGATGAATATACGGGGGAAGCGGCATGTGACCATTACAGTCAAGCCAGGAGTCGTCAACAGGAGCCGCAAAGGCAAGAAGACGGAACTCTCCGCCGGCAAGTCCATCGGGATCGTCGAGAATTGACGCAGAAAGACCATC
>CAZVEL010000440.1:0-3189 GCA_964626305.1 uncultured Treponema sp.
TTGTTTCATGGTCGGTTCCTGTACCTTATTCAGGCATTGCCAGAATGGTTTCAATACTTTCCAGTTCAGCCTCCGAAAGGCCGGGCCCCTCAAGAGCAAGAAGATTCTCGTCGAGCTGTGCAACAGAACTGGCACCAATGAGAACCGACGTAGTATGGCGATGCCGGAGAAGCCATTTTATAGCAAACCGGGAAAGCGTCTCTCCTCGGTTCCGGGCCAGGGCTGCCAAGGCATTCAGTTTTTCCAGTAATGCCGGGGTAAGCCGCTCCGGTTTTAAAAATATGCTTCGGGACGCGCGGGACCCTTCGGGGATTGATCCGTCGAGATAGCGTCCGGTTAAAAGCCCCTGGGCAAGCGGGGAATACCAGATGCCGCCGACTCCTTCACGGGAAAGGACATCGAGAAGACCGTCTTCCACCCAACGGTTGAGCATGGAGTAATTACCTTGATGGATGAGACAGGGCGTTCCCAGTTCCCGCAGGATGCGTATGGCGCGAATCGCGTCATCGGGCCCGTAGTTGGAAATCCCGGCGTAGAGCGCTCGCCCGGAGCGGACGATATAGTCGAGGGCGCCCATGGTTTCCTCGAGCGGAGTATCCGGGTCGGGCCGGTGATGGTAGAAAATATCAACATAGTCGAGTTTCATGCGCGCGAGACTCTGATCACAGCTGGCAACCAGATATTTCCGGCTGCCAAAGTCGCCGTAGGGGCCCGGCCACATACCGTATCCGGCCTTGGTCGAGACAACCAGCTCATCCCGGTGGGGATACAGATTCTTGATCATCATGGCGCCGAAAAAGTTTTCCGCGGATCCGGGAGGTGGTCCATAGTTATTCGCAAGGTCAAAGTGGGTAATACCCCGGTCAAATGCATGCAATATAATCGATTCTGCCGCTTCCGCATCATCCTCGCCACCGAAATTATGCCAGAGGCCGAGAGATAATTCGGGAAGCTTGATACCGCTTCTGCCCGATCGGCGATATTTCATGGTGTCGTACCGGTCTTCCTTCGCGTTGTACATGCGTAACTCCTTGGCTGGTCAGTATATCAATTATTCAGACGGAATCCAACAGCCTCCGTTATTTCGGAGCATGTATTCCGTCTTAAGCAGGTGTTCCAGTCCCCGGTTCAGTTCAATCGAAACATCTCCGATTTCCGAAACACCGGCAGCCTTGCGCGGAAGGCTGGTAGAGAGGGTTTCCATAAGCAGCTTTGCCGCGATGAAACGTTCAGTCTTGCGTACGGCAAAGAAGAGCGGATCATCCATGAGACCGATAATTTCCCAGGTAATCTGCTCAGCCTGGGCATAGAGGCCGGCATCCTTGTCCTGGTCGGTAACCCGCAGGGGAATCCGGTAGGGAAGCGAATCAAGCTGGGCTACAAGCCGGTCCAGGTCGAACAAACCGATTCCACAGTTAAAGAGGATGGTCTTGCCCGCCCCTTCGAAGGCAAGAACGTCTTCGGCTTTTATGGCCGGACCAATGTCGGCACAGGTCATGTGGCCGTCCGGACCGGCAACGAGGACGCCGCCTTTGATATCCATGGGCGTGCGGAACGAGGTTTCAAAAGCCGCCTCTTTTCCAGAGAGGGCAAAAACCGCGAGCATGACTGGATTCATGGTATAGCCCATGTTGTCAATATTGCCGAGCCAGAGGTACCGGATACCTTTCTTGTGGAGCTTCCGGTACAATGGCGCGAGAATCTCGAAATTCTGCCCGTGCCCGCCGGGGATGGGGAGTCCGGTATTCTCCTTTCCATATGCCCGGTCAAAAATGCGCCGAGGAAAGCCTTCCGAAGAATGGGTTATGGCGGCCATCATGGGTTGTACCCCGGTATGAATATCCACCGGGGCGCAGCCGAGTCTTTCGGCAAGACCGGTTAAAAGGGGATCATGGCGATACTCCCGTGTTGCGTCCGAAATGGCGCCATCTGTATGTACGCTCGTCATCTGGAACGCCGGAAGAAGAAGCTCGGGCACCGTGCCGGTCAGCGCGGCATACCGTGCCTTGTGCGCTAGGAGCATACGAAATTTGAGAAGCTGGAAAGAATAGCCTGGACTTCCGTCTTCATTTATGTAGGCAGGCGTTATGCCCTTGGGTTTACCCCGGCACAAACCGGCCATGAGTTCAAACTGATCCTGGAATGCGGCGAGCAAATCGCCCGAAAGGGCGCTGTTCTTCTTGATGTCCGCATAACTTGAGGCCGCGCCGCCGTTCAAAAAGCCGAATGCGTTACGGGGATAGAGGTATACCCCGATTTTTTCGAGTGCTGTCCGGGAAAAGGTAATATTCCCGCCGGAAGTGCCGCTCAGGGATTCGGGCATTACCGGAATTCCCAGCTCTGAAAAACGTTTCCGCGCTTCCCTCAGACTCATGGTCCAGGAGGAAAGAGCGGGGACATCGAGAATGGATCGATGGGCAATGTCCGGTACCGTGTAGGGGCCACCGCCTTTTTGTTCACCGAATTTTCCCGCATTATAATCGTCGAGAAACCGTAGCACACGGTCAAGTTCAACACCGTCCGCTTCAAGGCGAGAAGCAAGTTCATGGTTAAGTATCTCTGTGTCCACATACCCTATAGTAATGTATTGCAATAAGTAGTCAACATTAGGGTATCGGAGCAGATCCTGCCTATATGGTATCCGGAGGATTCCATGGAAATAGTCAGTTTTGCCCACTTCGGTTACGAAGGAGAGATCATCAAGGTTGAGGCCGACCTGCGCCGCGGTATTCCCGCGGTGGATCTAGTGGGACTGCCCGACGGCGCAGTCCGGGAAGCCCGGGAGCGGATGAGGGCCGCGGTACGGAACTCCGGCTTCGAATTTCCCCGGGAACGCATACTCATCAATCTGAGTCCGGCGGATCTCCGGAAAGAAGGCAGTTCCTTTGATCTTTCCATCGCTCTTGCCGTACTCGGCGCAGCCAACGGCATGCTTCTGCAGGAACCGGCGCTCCGGGTTATGGTCCTCGGTGAGCTGGAACTTTCCGGTCCCGTCCGGCCGGTGAAGGGCGTTCTCGCCGCGGTCTCACGAGGACTGGAATGCGGTATCCGGCACTACATTGTTCCTGAAGAAAACCGCACCGAAGCCGAAATTCGGAGCGAGGCGATTCCGGCGGGAGTGCACACCCTCAACGATGCCTATTTTGCCCTCGCCTCCCTCCTTGCCCGTGAAGCCGGTACCGCCGGCGA
>CAZVEL010000441.1:0-15076 GCA_964626305.1 uncultured Treponema sp.
GGGCCATACGGTAGGTGATAACCCGGGTTTTTCCGGAACCGGCTCCGGCAATGATAAGGACCGGACCGTCTATTGCGGTGACCGCGTTGTATTGTTCGGGGTTGAGCTCTGTGCGGTAATCATTCTTCATGTGGCCATCACTATATTGGAGAAAAAGACACTTGTACAGACGCGGGGACTGCGGTTATACTGACTTTCAAGGGGGAAACTTTGGCTGCAAACGGAACCATCGGCAGGGTTGTTGTTCTCGTTATCTTGATATCACTGCTTGCCGCCGGAGGTGTTCTCTGGTTCGACTATCTCGGTATTGTGGAATCCCGCCAGTTTTTTTCTCCCGTGTACAACCTTCTGGGAATAGATACCCGTTCCGGAGTTTCAACCCTTCCTGGAGAACCAGGTGATCTGGATTCTGATCGTTTCGCGAAACGTCTTGAGTCCGTGGAACTTCGTGCCCAGGAACTGGACAGCCGTGAAGCGGAAATAGAGCGTCGTGAGGGAGAAATACTCCAGATGGCGCAGGAACTCGATGACCGTCTGGTATCGGTTGAAGAGCGTGAACGTACCTTTACCGAAATCATGCGTCAAACCGATGACCGCAACACCAATGTCAGAAAAATTGCCGAATATATGAACGGTATGCCCCCGCAAAATGCCGTGGACAATCTTCTCGCAATGGACGATCAGGATGTAATCGATGTGCTCCGGATGGCCGATGTGCTTGCGGAAGAAGCCGGTCGTGGATCATCAGTTGCGTACTGGTTTTCTCTCATGCCTCCTGAACGTGCTGCTGAAATACAGCGGAAAATGGCGAATAAACCGGTAACCCTCAACTGATTTCCTGAAAATTGATTCAACTCATTACCTTTTTCTCTCGACAATTGAAGTGCAGGACCAGTGTTTTTTACAAACAGTGACCCTGACGTTTACTTTTTTGGAGGTACGTACGTGATGCAAACGCTCGACGTTCAGGTACACACACCCTCCGGCGGGCCCGGTGCCAAAGGTATCAATGGACCCCCCGGAGCGCTGCTTGCACTGCTGAACGGAGAAAAGGGAGCGGAAACTGCACGAAACGGAACTTCATTCCTCGCAATCATTCAAAAGATGCTTGCCGGTTCCATGGAAGGATTGGACGGACAGACACTGTCACGTGCCATACGAGACGCCGGAAGAGGAGCAGGGAACCACTTGGTTCCGGGTGAGATGGACACCCTCATAAAACCGGGATCTGCCGGGCTGAAGGCCGCGGACAGTAAAACGAAAGAAGGCGCTGATGCCTCGGATAGTCTTGCAGCTTCATTACTGGCCGGTACTGCCGTGCAGAAATCGCTGCAGGAAGACCTATCGGACGAGGCCGGGATGAAAGCAATCCGGCAGGCGCTGAAGGAAGCTGGCGCCATTATGCCGGAGAACAGCGGTGAAACGGCATCTGTTCCGGTGCAGCCGGAACGCGTTGGCGTGCAGCAGGCAGGAGAACAGGTACCCTTGTTGGCTACCCCCCTGCAGAAAGCCGACCCGAAAAAGGACGATCTCAACAAAGAGCATGATTCGGGAGCGAAGGTTGAAAAAACTGCGAGGCAAAAACTCCCCGCTTCCATTGCGCTTCGTGACGAACGTGTTCAGCAGGAGGCAATTCGAGAGCGTATTGAACCTCCGGTTGCTGAAACCACCGTGCGTGACAATGGAGATGGAAGCGCGGACATGAGTATTACCTTCCGTACCGACGGGAGCCGCGCAGCGCAGGGAACAACAACGACAAGTCTCTATACGAATTCTGCTTCCGCTGGTGAAAGTTTTTCCGCGATGCTTGCGAACGAAGTGAAGGAAGGCGCGCAGGACTTTGTACGGGCCGGCCAGATTGTGCTTCGGGACAACAACACTGGAACCATCAGGCTTACCCTGCATCCGGAATCTCTCGGTAATGTCCGGATAAGCCTTGAACTCGGTTCGGACCGGAAAATTTCGGGCCGTATCGTGGTCGAATCGAAGGAAGCCTACGACGCATTCAATGACAATCTTGATGGGCTTTCAGACGCGTTCCGTGAAGGCGGATTCGACACGGCAGGGTTTAACCTGTCATGGTCAGGGAAGGATCAGGATGAATACGCTGCAGAACAACAGGCAGCATCAGTGAGAGCCCCTTTTTATGCTCAATCCATTCCCGATGTAATGTCGGAGACGGAAACAGCCGATAGGGTAATGAGTGCGCTTCGTAGTGACGGTTCGCGCGCAGTGAATTTTTTTGCATAAATATTTGTGAGACCCAAAAGGGTCTTGGAGGTGAGGCAAGAATGGATATTGGAGCAATGCTGGGAGACGGGCTCATGAGCTCACAGGAAAAAAACCTGACCCAGCTCCAGGTTGATTCGTTCAACAAGACGCTTGCGGTCAACGGAAGGACCCCCAAGACAGAACTCGGCAAGGATGATTTTTTACAGCTCCTCATCACGCAGCTGACCCATCAGGATCCGACTGCACCGATGGAGGATACCCAGTTTATTGCGCAGATGGCGCAGTTTTCGAGCCTGGAGCAGATGACCAACATGAGTAGCAGTTTTACGAAAATTGCGTCCATGATGGGCAGCTCCGAGGCAGCGTCTGCGGTAGGAAAGCCGGTGGATATCGAATCGGGTGACTCAATCGTTTCCGGTACGGTAATGGCCGCCTCACGCGGGGATTACCCACAGGTGCTGGTAAACGGAACCTGGCACGACTGGTCGTCGGTAAAGACTGTATATGCAGCTAACGGAGGTGAACAGCTATGATGAGATCCCTTTATTCCGGTGTTTCCGGAATGCAGAACCACCAGACACGTATGGACGTGATCGGAAATAACATTTCAAACGTCAATACCACCGGATTCAAACGGGGACGGGTCAATTTTCAGGACCTCCTTTCCCAGCAAATGTCCGGTGCGGCGAAACCCACTGATGAACTTGGCGGTGTAAACCCCAAGGAAGTGGGACTCGGTATGAACGTTGCCAGTATTGACACCATTCATACACAGGGCTCACTGCAGACAACCGGTGTTCAAACTGATGTAGCGATCCAGGGTAACGGTTTTTTTGTCGTGAAAGGCGGAGAGAAGTCCTTCTATACCCGGGACGGAACCTTCGGTCTGGACAACGAAGGTACCCTGGTGAATCCTGCTAACGGTATGCGTGTACAGGGCTGGATGGCCCAGGACGTGGATGGCCAGCGCATTCTCAATACGTCATCACAGCCGGAAGATCTCGTTATTCCGGTTGGCTCGAAAATTGATGCCAAGGCTACTAGCAGCGTCAACTATGCCTGTAACCTCGACAAGCGGCTTCCCGAAATAGAGGAAGGCGCTTCACAGGCAGACATACTTCAGTCAACCTGGAGTACCGAGTTCCAGGTATACGACGAATTCGGTCAGACACACAACTTGAACATCAATTTTACACGGGTGCCCGGAACCAACAATCAGTGGCAGGCTTCGGTCAATGTGAATCCCCAGGATGCTGAAGGGACCGAAACCCGTGTGGGCGTGGGAACAACCGACGGAACCGAGAACACATTCATTGTACAATTCGACAATAACGGAATGCTTTCCGGTGTTGTCGACAGTGCGGGAAATGAAAGCCCTGAAGCAGGGCAGGCAATCGTTCAGGCATCGTTCAACGTGCCCGGCGCAGACCCGGATGAAGACGGGGCTCCAACCCGTCAGACTTTCGACATAAATCTCGGAGAAATCGGCAGCGTACGCAATACGATTACCCAGTTCAGCGAAAAGAGTTCAACCAAGGCCTATGAACAGGACGGTTTCACCATGGGATATCTTGAAAACTTCAAGATAGACCAGAGCGGTGTGATAACCGGGGTCTATTCAAACGGCGCAAACCGCACGCTTGGACAGATGGCTCTTGCAACATTCGCAAACCAGGGTGGACTCGAAAAAGCAGGTGAGAACACGTACGTGCAGTCCAACAACTCTGGCATAGCGAATGTGGGTGTTTCAGGAGTGGCCGGAAAGGGTAAGCTCATTGCAGGTGCGCTTGAAATGAGTAATGTTGATCTTACAGAACAGTTTACCGACATGATCGTTACCCAGCGCGGATTCCAGGCCAGTTCGAAAAGCATTCAGACCTCGGATACCATGCTCGACACGGTGTTAAATCTGAAACGGTGATATAACTAACAGGTGGACGGAGTAGATGCCGTATGGTAAAATACTCCGTCCCTCACTTGAACGTTAAGGAAAAAATGATAGCGGTAACACAGTTGAACGGCAAACAGTACTGGATAAATCCTCATCAAATAGAAGCGATCGAAACTAATCCCGACGTAACACTCGTTATGCTTTCCGGAAAACGTGTTGTTGTGAAGGAATCGCCCGGGGACATCATTGACCGTATTGTCGAGTACCGCCGCCAGATTGGCGCATTCAAGAACGAGGAGTAGGATTCTATGGATATTGCATCTTGGATAGGGTTATTTGGTGGACTCGGCGTCGTAATGTTCGGTGCCTTTCTCAACGGATCACTTGGAAGCCTTATACATATTCCGTCGCTGTTCATCACGGCAGGCGGTTCATACATGTGCCTTTATCTAACCTATCCGCTTTCCTACGTTATCGGAATTTTCAGGATACTCGGGCGTTGTTTCAAAACATATGATTTTGGTGAGAAAGCGCTTGTACAAAAACTGGTATCCTTTTCGGAAAAAGCCCGCCGAGAGGGCATCCTGGCCCTGGAAGAAGAAATACAGGATCTTGATGATGAATTCATGCGCAACGGTCTCCGCCTTGTTGTAGACGGAACCGATGGCGAAATAATACGAACCCTGATGGAAAATGAACTCAATCAGATGGAAGCGCGGCACAATACCTGGATTACCCTGGTAAACTCATGGGCGACTCTTGCACCTGGTTTTGGAATGCTCGGTACTGTTATCGGTCTTATTGGTATGTTGACCAATCTTGAAGACAAGAGTTCTCTTGGTCCCAATATGGCGGTTGCTCTTATTACCACGCTCTATGGTTCTGTAATGCAGAACTGGCTCTTTGTTCCTATGGGTGGCAAGCTTACCTACCACAACAATATGGAAGCAAAAGCCCGTGAAATGATAATTGAAGGAGTTCTTTCAATCCAGGCAGGAGACAATCCCCGCATTCTTGCGCAGAAAATGCTCACCTATCTCTCTCCGAAGGATCGGAGAACCATTGAATCAGATGTCATGAAGGATTAGGAGCCAGTATGGGAAGGAAGAAAAGGGCACCAATAGAATCCAAAACACTCTGGCTCAACACGTATGCGGACATGATTACCCTTGTTCTTTGCTTTTTTGTCATGTTGTTTGATCCGTCGGAAGCGGATATTACCCAGCTGGCGACCATGACAGCCTCAATAAGCAACGAGGCAACCGGTGGTGGCCAGTCCCTGGCAGCCGGCCGTCTTTCTGATCTTGGAAACAACATCAACTCGCTTCCATCAACCGTGAAAGGGCAATCGCTCGGACTTGCCGTAAAGCGTGCGGTAAGTCTTTTTGCGCCAGAAGTAAAAACGAATAAAATCAGCATAACCAGTGATGAACGCGGCTTGGTTATTACCCTGGCCGCAGACGCATTTTTCAGGACAGCCAGTGCGGAACTCAATATAAACGAAACCCGGGATACTCTTTTGAAGATCAGTCAGTTCCTGGCTGATCCCGAGCTTAAAGATCAGGAGGGCCGGCCGCGACGGTTCAGAATTGAGGGGCATACCGATTCGGGAGACACTGATCCCGAGCAGTGGCCGAGCAACTGGGAGTTGTCAGCGGCACGTGCGGTCAATGTTCTGCATTATCTGACCGATTTCGGAGCGGATGAAGAACGATTTTCCGTTGCCGGATATGCGGATACACGGCCTGTTTTCACAAATGATACCGCCGAAGGCAGAGCCTACAACCGGCGAGTAGACATTATTATTCTGGACGAGGGGCATTTTTAATGCTATCATGTAACCTAAAAAAGGATGAACGCTATGAGTGATCAAGACGACATCAACATGGAAGGCGGAGACGTCGGAACGACGGAAGCCGGTGGACGAAAGATCAGCGGACTCATTCCACAGCTGTTAAAATGGGTTGCCATTGTGCTGGCCGCGCTCATATTTATTGTAACCATTGTGGTTATCACGGTGAATATTATTGGCGGATCAGGTAAAAATATGACGGCGGTACCGGTTTCCGAGGAATACACCGGCGTACGTGAAATTCTTCAGTGGTATCGCGAACCAATCGGAGTAATCCAGACCAGAACCAGCGACGAGATTCCGGCTTCAGTTGTTGCCGAAATCGCGCTCGGCTATACTGCTGACGACAAAACCACTCCGGCGGAACTCAGCGCACGAATCGTTGAGATAAAAGACTTCCTCCGTTCCTATCTCCAGAGCAAAACAGCCATGGAACTCAAGAATGAGGAAAAGATCAAGATAGAGATTCGGAACCAGATAAATGACAATATATTGTCGAAATCCCGGATAAAGGATGTCCGGTTTACAAAATACGAGATTGTTGAACAATAAAGGATGCCATGACTGAAGTTCTTTCACAGGATGAGATTGATCAGTTACTCACCGCGATAAGTGCCGGGGACACGGATACTGAAGATTTCCGTCCGGTAAACGATACGCGCAAGATCAAGATATACGACTTTAAGCGCCCCGACAAATTCTCGAAAGAACAGATCCGTACCGTGTCCATCATGCATGAGACCTTCGCACGCCTTACCACAACGGCTCTTTCGGCACAGTTGCGGAGCATGGCGCACGTTCATGTTGCTTCGGTTGATCAGCTCACATACGAAGAATTTATACGGTCTATACCAACACCGACGACCCTTGCGGTAATTAACATGGATCCGCTCAAAGGAAACGCAATTCTTGAAATTGATCCTTCGGTCACTTTTTCAATCATTGACCGCCTGTTTGGTGGAACCGGGCAGGGAACCAAGGTTCAGCGGGATCTTACAGATATTGAACAGTCGGTAATGGAAGGTATTATTGTTCGCATACTCGCGAACATGCGTGAAGCCTGGACCCAGGTTATTGACCTTCGGCCACGACTCGGGCAGATTGAAACAAATCCACAGTTTGCGCAAATAGTACCCCCGTCAGAAATGGTTGTTCTTGTTACCCTGGAAACAAAAGTTGGTGAAGAAGAGGGAATGATGAACTTTTGTATTCCCTATATCACCATCGAGCCCATTATTTCAAAACTATCCAGTCAATTCTGGTTTTCTTCGGTACGGAGAAGCTCCACAACCCAATACATGGGCGTTTTAAAAGAGAAGCTTTCCACCGTTGATATGGATGTGGTTGCCGAAATTGGCTCCATAAATCTACCTGTACGCGATGTGCTCAATCTGCGGGTGGGAGACGTAGTTCGTCTTACAAATGTGCGGGTTGGAGATCCGTTTACGCTCAGTGTAGGCAACAAGAAGAAGTTCTTGTGCCAGGCCGGCGTGATAGGTAAGAAAGTTGCGGTTCAGGTACTTAAAAAGCTTGCCGATATTGATCAGGAAGAGTTTGAAGAATTATCGGTAGAAGGAGAGGATGCATATGAGTGACGGTTCCATATCTCAAGACGAGATTGATGCCCTGTTGGCAGGTGTCGACATGGGGGGAATGGGTGCCGCCGCTGCTCCTTCCGTCCAGTTTAATGACGCACAGCTTACCGCTGTAAAAAAATACATAGATGAAAATGTTCCCGCGCTCAAGTCAAATCTTGAGTCCATGACCGGTGATACCATCGGTTTTGATACACCGGTTATTGAAATCATGAAACGGGATGATTTTCTACGCAAAATTCCGGAAATGGTTGTTGCTACCGTTATCGATTTCAATGAAACGCTGGTTGGTGACCACATCTTTGTCATGACGAACGAACTGGCACAGAAGATTGTGTCCCTCGTAAATCATGAAGAAAATGCCGACCTCGATGAGATGTCTCTTTCGGTCGTCAATGAAACCATTTCACAACATGTGGGAATAGAACTTACCGCTCTTGAAAAAGCCGGTTTTACCGGGGTAGCAAACAATCCCGCGGAAACGGTCAATGTCCCCAAGGCAATGGTACGCTTCCCGCAGCAGGATTTTGTGGTGTTCACGTTCCCGGTTACCATAGGAGATGCCGCATTCTCACTGTGGGAAATTATGTCTTACCAGATAGGTGGTGAAATTGCCAAGGCGTATGGTGCGGGTGACAGCGATGTCCAGGATCTTTCTGCAGCATCCGGACAGCTTGATATGAGCGGTATGCAGGGTATGAACGGAATGAATTCCGGCAATCAGAGCATGCAGCAGGGGATGGGCGGAATGAATGCCGGTAATCAGAACATGCAGGGCATGGGCGGAATGCAAAATATGGGCGGCATGCAGGGACAGGTTATGGGCCCGAATCAGAATGTACAGTCCGTACAGTTTCCCAACCTCCAGATGAACTCCATGTCAGCCGAGCAGGGTAACATCGGTCTTATCATGGACGTTTTCATGGAAATGACGGTAGAGCTTGGCCGCACCCGCAAAGTCATAAAAGAGATACTCGGCATGGGCGAAGGTACCATTATTGAGCTCGACAAACTTGCCGGTGAACCGGTTGATATATTAGTAAATCATAAACCGATTGCCAAAGGTGAAGTTGTGGTTATTGACGAAAACTTCGGTGTTCGTGTAACAGAGATACTTTCACCGATTGAACGGGTAACGGATATGTAAACCAGAAAAAGGGTGGGGGGAATGCAAAAAACAATTTTTCACGGAAAAACCCTGGCCGCTGCGGCAGCATTCATGCTGTTGTTCGCGGCTGTACTCATTTCACAGGAAACATCCGAGGAAAGCATGCGGGAGACCGCGGAAAATTCCATTCTTCTTGAAGATTCAGGCGAAACAATGCTGCCTGATGAATCTGAACAGGAAGCACAAAACTCCCTATGGGTTCTGGTACGCGTTGTTCTCGTACTCGTACTGGTATGCGCCGGCATATATGGGGTTGTGTTCCTTCTTAAGAAAAGTACAGGAACCAGCGCCGCGAATGATCCCTACATACGCGTGGTTGCCCAGCTTCCGCTTGCTCCGGGAAAAACCGTACAGGTAATCACGGTGGGGTCACAGGCCTTTTTGATTGGCCTTTCGGAAAACGGTATACAGCATCTTGCCGAAATAACGGATCAGGAACTCGTGGATGCCATGAACCTGGATGCTGACCGGAATCCCCGCGAGCCGGTTCCCCCCTTTTCCTCACTTCTTGCACGGTTTATGCCCAAATCATCCGTAAAGGATTCGGATACGATCTCATCGGCACAAATCAGGAATCATGGTGAACCGCTTTCCGCTGGCGAAACAGCGGATTTTATACGTCGTCAGCGGGAACGGCTCGGGAAAACCGGTCGTAATGAATCAGAAACCAATCAGACAGGACGGTCTGAATGAAACGATCGAGATTATTACGGGTACTATTCTGTTTTGTTCTAACAAGTTTGATCGCTCCGGCGTTTCTTGCATCGCAGGAGACCTTTCCGGAAGGAACAGCACAGGCAACCACAACCATGAATCCGGATCGTGACGCAGCCCGCATCCCTTTTATCGATTTGCAGATACGGGACCCGGAATCAAGCAACGAGGTTGCTTTTTCAGTACAGCTCATGCTGTTACTCACCTTTTTGTCTCTGGCTCCGAGCATCCTCATTCTCACTACCAGTTTTCTCCGTATTTCAATTGTTCTTGATTTCGTAAAACGGGCCCTTTCTCTCCAGCAGGTACCACCCACCCAGGTTTTGAACGGCATTGCGCTTTTTCTGACCTTGTTCATCATGTGGCCCACCTTTACTCTGGTGTATGATAATGCCTATCGCCCACTTGCGGATGGTGAATTATCCGTGTCTCAGGCATACACGGAGGCGGAAGGGCCCATACGCATGTTCATGTACCGCCAGATGTCCCATGATACCTCGTCAATAGCGACATTCATGACCATTGCCAAACTGGACAAACCCCGTACGCTTGCCGATGTTCCAACCCGGGTGCTGGTGCCCGCATACATACTTCATGAACTGACGATCGCATTCAAGATTGGTATTCTGCTGTACCTGCCATTTATCGTTATTGACATGGTCGTTGCCAGTATCCTCATGTCCATGGGCATGATCATGCTGCCGCCGGTACAGATTTCAATGCCCTTTAAACTTATCCTTTTTGTTCTTGTAGACGGATGGGGATTGTTAACCCAACAGCTGTTCAATTCTTTCCTGTAGGAGGTAGTCATGACCCTGGGTACAGTTATAGCACTCATGCGCAGCGGAATTTTTCAGATACTAACAATGGCCGCTCCCATTCTCTTTTCGGCGCTCATCGTGGGTCTTGTCGTTGCTATTTTTCAGGCAACTACGTCCATTCAGGAGCAGACTCTGACCTTTGTTCCCAAGATCATGACCATTCTGGCCATGATCGCGCTTCTTGGAGGCTGGATGTTTTCCTCACTCATGGATTACACCATAACCCTGTTCAACATGATTCCCCAGATGGTGCGTTAACACGGTATGGGACCGTTTGATACGATAGTACAAAATGCTCCATTCTTTTTTCTCGTTGGTGTCCGGATTTTTGCAATGATTCTCACAACACCCTTGTTATCAATACAGTCGGTGCCCCGTGTCGCGAAAGTAGCACTTGCCGGTGCCACTGCATACCTGGTACTTCCTCACGCCTACAGTGCCGGATGGACCGTAGATCCCTTCAGTCTGCATTATGCTTTGCTGGTTATTGGCGAGGGTTTGCTCGGAATCATTACTGGATTTTTTATCAGTGTATTGTTTTCAATTTTCAGTTCTGCCGGACAGTTCTTTTCCTTCCAGATGGGATTTGGTGCTTCGTCGGTATTTGACGCCCTTGCACAGGTTGAAAACCCGCTCATGGGCCAATATCTCAACCTCATAGCCATGCTCATTTTCCTGCAAATAAAGGGATTCCAGGTCCTGTTTATTGGTGGTGTGCTCCGGAGTTTTGAGGCGCTGAACTGCTTTGCTCTGGTGAACAACCAGGAGATGTTTGTTTCATTTTTTCTGGAAGGACTGACCACGCTTTTTTTCAATGCAATGGTTATCGCCTTTCCCATATTCGGGACACTCATCCTCATTCATGTATGCATGGGTATACTCTCAAAGGCCGCACCGCAAATGAACCTGCTTTCAGAAGGGTTTCCGATAACCATCCTGACAAGCTTCTTTCTCCTTGTTGTGGCACTTCCCTTTATGGCAAATACCTTTGTGGCAATGATGGAACAGGGCTTTGAGGCTCTTGAAAATTTAATCAGAAGCGCGGGCAGGGCAATACAATGAAAAACCCTGAAATCACAGAAATGGACAAGTTCCTCTGGATCGACCTCCAATGGTTTGCCGCTGAAGATGAAGGTAGAACCGAGGACCCGACCGAGTATAAAATCCGAAAAGCCCGTGAGGAAGGTCGCGTTGCGAAGAGCCAGGAACTCAATGGCGCACTGGTACTTCTCATTCCTGCTCTTGTGCTTATCGCCCTGGCTCCGGGAATGCTGGATACCTGTACTGAAATGATACGGTTTTATCTGCTCCGTTCAACGTCAACTGAAGTGAATGACCCGGTTCTAGCGCAGGCTTTTATCCGGTATTTTATTCGTCTTGTTCTTCCCATTGCAGCAGCTGCAGTAGTCGCCGGGGTTGCTTCAAACATTGTACAAAATGGCGGATTCATTTTCAGTTTAAAACCCATTTCGATAAACATGGGGAAAATTGCCCCCAATTTCCCAAAGTATTTTAAACGGGTATTGTTTTCAGCGGAAGGGTTGTTCAATCTGGCAAAATCCCTCATGAAAGTTGGCGTAATTGCTTTTGTAGCGTACCTGACAATACGCGGAGAAGTCCCCCAGCTTGTTTCAATGCTTTCGACCAGTCTCTGGCAGGCAATAGTTTTCGTTGCTTCTCTTGCCGCACGAATCATCATCATATCGGCACTCATTTTTATCGCCATTTCCGTACCGGATTTTGTGTTCCAGCGTAAACAGTTTATTGAATCACTCAAGATGACCCGACAGGAAGTGAAGGAAGAATACAAGCAGATGGAAGGAGATCCGCTTGTGAAAAGCCGGCTTCGTCAGCGGATGCGCGAGATGTTGAGTCAAAACATGATGGTCAATGTTCCCAAAGCCGATGTTGTTATAACCAACCCGACCCACTTTGCAATCGCCATGCAATGGGACCGTACCACCATGCGGGCCCCCATGCTCACGGCAAAAGGTGCCGATTTACAGGCCCAAAAAATAAAACAGTTAGCCCGTGAAAACGAAGTTCCCATCGTGGAAAACAAACCGCTTGCACGGGCGCTCTATGCGGAAGTGGAAATTGGTGATATGATACCAGACGAGTACTATCAAGCCCTCGCGGTAATTTTGGCAAAAGTCTATGCGCTTGACTCTAACAAGCAGCGTATTCTCAAGGAAATGTAACACACACTATGGCTGAGAAGGGAATATCAGTACAAAAAAGCGACCTCTTTGTTGCAGCCGGCGTGGTCACTGTCGTGCTCATGCTCATCATCCCCCTTCCCACAATTATTCTTGACCTTTTCATGGCACTCAATCTTGTTATGAACCTCCTTGTTCTTTTGATTGTGTTGTATACTCGCAACGCTATCGAATTTTCCGTGTTTCCCACCATTCTGCTGGTGAGTACGGTATTCGGACTTGGTTTGAATGTGTCGAGCACTCGCCTTATTCTTACCCTGGGATCCACATTCGATGGTAAAATGATTCGCGCTTTCAGTACCTTCGTTATAGGATCGAGCGGGACTGAAGGTCTGGTAATTGGTTTTGTCATTTTTATCATACTTATTGCCGTGCAGGTATTTGTAATAACCAAAGGATCAACCCGGGTCGCGGAAGTTGCCGCGCGCTTTACGCTTGAGGCAATGCCGACAAAGAATATGGCCATTGAAGCGGAATACAACGCGGGAGCCATTACCGAAGAAGAATCTCGACAGCGAAAACAAGACATTCAAAAGGAAGCCGACTTTTACGGAGCCATGGACGGTGCAAGCAAGTTTGTTTCCGGAAACGTAAAAATCGGTATTTTTATTACGGTCATCAACCTGGTTGCCGGTCTCATATTCGGCATGATCTTCCGGGGGGAACCTTTTTCTGTCGCCATACAAACGTATGCATCGCTGACTATCGGCGACGGACTTCTCTCTCAGCTTCCGTCCCTTTTTGTTGCTGTCGCAACGGGTATTATCGTTACACGCGCCGTTTCGGACGGTACATTCGGCAGTGATGTAAAAACCCAATTCTCACGGAATTCCTGGGTCTATTTTGTCGGTGGCGGGACCCTGACCATTATATCCTTTTTACCCGGGTTTCCCTGGTATGTGCTTCTTCCGGTTGCCGGCATGCTCATTTTTACCGGGTACCGACTCAAGAAAGGCCATGACAGGGATTTTAGAAAATCACTCAAGAGCGAAGAAGACAAGCAAAAGCAGAAGACGGGAGAGAGCCCGGCCGACATCAGTCCGGTTGTTCCGCTTGATCCGCTTTCCCTTGAATTGGGCTACGGACTTATACCCCTGGTGGACAAGGACAAAGGTGCCGAGCTTCTCGAACGGGTAACCCGTATACGCCGGGAAAGCGCACTGGATCTTGGTCTCGTCGTTCCCCGTATACGAATAATAGACAACATGCGTCTTGAACCGAGTGAGTACTGCTTTAAAATAAAAGGGGTGGAAGTTGCCCGGGGGAAAATACGTATGGGTTCCTATCTGGGTATAAACCCTGGGGGCACGCTTGAAGATATACCGGGAGAAAAGACGACTGACCCCACATTCGGGCTACCGGCTGTCTGGATTTCGGATGAAAATCGGGAACGGGCTGAAAGGGCCGGGTATACCGTTGTTGACCCTCCGTCCATAATTGCAACACATCTCACCGAGATAATCAAACGGCATGCTTCCGAGATTTTGGGACGACAGGAAGTTCAATCCATCGTGGACGCCATCAAAAAAGACTATCCCTCTGTTGTGGAGGAAGTTACCAAACTCTGTTCCGTGGGAGAAATCCAGAAAGTTTTGCAGGGCCTCTTGCGTGAACAGGTATCAATCCGGAACATGGTTGTTATTCTGGAAACGATTGCGGATTACCGACCCATCACCAAGGATATTACCGTTCTGGTTGAGAAGGTACGCCAATCTCTGGCACGCCAGATTTGTCTTCAATATGTTGATGAAAACACCCTGCTTCACGTATTGACGGTACAACCGGAACTCGTGCAGACAATAGTAGAAAGCCGTGTTGATACCGTAAACGGACCTGTAGCCGCGCTTGAACCGGCGGTACAACGGTCCTGGATACGGTCGGTTTCACATGCAGTTTCTTCGGCACAACAGGCGGGATACATTCCTGTTATCCTGTGTCCGGAAGAAGCCCGCATACTTATAAAGAACTCCACAGAACGGGAAATACCTGATCTCGTGGTTCTGTCGGTTCCTGAAATCGCAAATGATATCAGGGTTGAAGCTATAGGTGAAATCCGGCAGGAAGAATAGGAAGAACAGTAACGTATGGATATATTGAGTGAACAGGGAACAACCTACGATGAATGTCTTGCCAGGATACGTGAAAAATACGGTCCCGATATTCATGTTCTCCGCCAGAAAAAGGTAAAAATGGGCGGATTTCTCGGATTTTTTGAAAAGGATGGCATTGAACTCTTTTTTATGCTTTCCAAAAATCCCTACCGGCCCGCAAATATCCACAACACCGCCTCTTCGAATTTTAACGATGAACGCAAGCGGATCCTCCAGCAGGCAGTTAAAACCGCCCCATCACTGGCCTCCCGCATTCCGGAGATTCATGATGAGCCATCCCGTATGTCTGAAACAACCCGGGACGCGGAACAGGGAAAGGAACAGCTGGAAACAATTCTCAATACAGTACGGAAGCTGGAAAAAAGGCTTGATAAAACCGGCTCTGAAGAAGGTGATAAAACCCGGGGGGAGGAGGAGAATTTTAAAAAAAAAAAATTTTTTTTTTGAAAAAAATTGTTTTTATGTTATTTTGT
>CAZVEL010000442.1:0-2688 GCA_964626305.1 uncultured Treponema sp.
CTCTCCCTCTTCGCTCGAACCGGAAGTTGTGCGGTTTGTCATGCAGACAATCCGGAAGTCCGGATATCTCGATACCTTTTCCCGCTGGAAAAATCGTGATGAGCGCACCTCCATTGCCATACTGACCTCGGTAGTGGATTCGGCATCAACCATGGAAATTTTTCGGGGAATAGACCGCGTCATGCAGTCGCTCGGGCTCAATGCCTCCACCGTAATTTTCCCCACCCGTTTTTCCCCGGTGATCAGGGAGGAGCTCCTCGAAACGCTCCTGCGGTTCCGTATGGTTAACGCCGTTCTTACGGTGAACCTGACCCCTTCAGCCGATACCGTTGAAAAATATAATAGTGTAGGAAAACCGCTGATACTGCTTCAGACAAGTGTTCCGGGAGCCCAGTCGGTACTTCTGGAAAACCAGAAGGGAATGTCCATAGCCCTCAATTACCTGTTCCGGGCCGGACACCGGCGGATCGGATTAATTAACGGACCAACCTCGGGGCGGGAGCCGGGAGCGGTACCATCGGAACGACTTATGGGCTATGTAAATGCCCTGCAGCGGCTTGGACTCGAGTTCGAACAGACGCTCGTATATGAAGCAAGAGATTATTTCAGCGAAGACGGCACCAAGGGCTTTGAATATTTTAACGGACTCGACGAACTACCCGACGCTGTTGTATGCGCCTCCGGTGACATGAGTGCACTTGGCTTTATCGACTCGGCCCGACAGAAGGGCCTGCGCATACCAGATGACATTGCCGTGATGGGCTACGATGATCTTCCCGTTGCCCGGCTTATACATCCGGGGCTTACCACCATCCGACAGCGTCTCATGCTCGCCGGAGCAGGATCGGTAATTCTCGCTCTGGAATCCGCCGTAAACGGCCCGGGAGAAAACCTTGTAATCATGCCTGAACTCATAGAACGCGGCAGCGCCTGACGATATATCAGCTTCCATCACGCAATAGCTTACATCCCGCGCCTGCTGAAACCCCGCGGGGATGATCGCGCCCCGATTGTCCAGACCTGCCCTTTTCGCTATACTTTCTCCCATTATGAGCAATTCAGCACAGACAAAGCTTTTTCACTGGGCGGACCAGACTGCCGAAAAGATTATCCGCGAACGCGGCGATCTTGACGTATACACCTGCGCCTCGGGTATTACCCCGTCGGGAACCGTACATATCGGAAACTTCCGCGAAATCATTTCCGTAGACCTTGTGGTGCGGGCCCTCAGAGACCGTGGTAAAACGGTACGCTTCATTTACTCATGGGACGATTATGACGTCTTCCGCAAGGTTCCGGCCAATATGCCGAAACAGGAAGAACTGCAGAAATACCTGCGCTATCCCATCACCCTTGTTCCGGACACATTCGGCCGGGATGAGAGCTACGCGCGTCACCATGAGGTGGATGTGGAAAATATTCTTCCCAAAGTGGGAATACATCCCGAGTTTCTCTATCAGGCCGAGCGGTATCGTTCCGGGATGTATGTTGATGGTATGAAAACGGCGCTTGATAACCGGGTAAAGATCAAGGACTGTCTTAACCGGCATCGTGATGACGCACACAAGATTCCGGCAGATGAAGAGTATTGGCCGGTTTCTGTTTTCTGCTCGGTCTGTAATCGCGATACTACCACAGTAACCGGCTGGGACGGGGACTGGGGACTCTCCTATACATGCGAATGCGGACATACTGAAACGGCCGACATCCGGACCGCCAAGGGCATTAAACTCGGCTGGCGGGTTGACTGGCCCATGCGCTGGTACTTTGAAAAAACGGTGTTTGAACCGGCGGGAAAAGATCATCATTCCCATGGCGGCTCTTTTGATACCCCGCGTATTGTTTCCGAGGAAATCTTTGACTGGCCGGCACCGGTCACCTTTCGCTACGACTTCATCGGCAGTAAGGGGAATCCCGGGAAGATGTCGTCATCGTCCGGAAAGGTGGTAGACCTCGCTGATGTGCTCCGGGTCTATCAGCCGGAAGTAACCCGCTACCTCTTCGCGGGCACGAGGCCCAATACCGAGTTCGTCATCAGTTTCGATCTCGATGTCATTAAAATTTACGAGGACTACGATAAAACCGAGCGGATTGTCTGGGGCCTTCAGTCGGCCAAGAATGACGATGTGCTCGCCAGGGAAAAGCGGATTTATGAACTTTCCCAGGTTGACGGCATGCCGTCCTGTGTGTCCTACCAGATACCCTTCCGGCACTTGTGTAACTTGCTCCAGATAAACTCCGGAGACATTGACGCGGTACTTGCCTCCCTGCCAGATCTCCTTCCTGATCAGGTTGACCGTCTGAAAAACCGTGCGGCCTGTGCCTGGTACTGGATTACCGAATGTGCTCCTGAGGACTTCCGGTTCGCGCTTGTTAGCGACGGATCTTGTGTGGAACTTACGGAGGCGGAAACTGCCGCCGTAACCGCGATCCGCGATTCGGTGCTGCCCGACATGGACAGCCTCGATGAAAAAGCGCTTTCCGAAAGACTCTATGCAGTAGCGAAAGATGCGGGTATTGAACCCAAAGACCTGTTCACCGCTGTTTATCGTGCGCTTATCGGCAAGGAACGTGGACCACGCCTGGCAAGTTTTATGAAGGTTATTGGCACGGAACGACTTTCAGCCATTCTTTCCAGGTATTGAGCCGGTTCGTGCTGGCATTTTTACCGTAATCCGTTATACTGGT
>CAZVEL010000443.1:0-1591 GCA_964626305.1 uncultured Treponema sp.
ATGGCGGCCATTTTTATTTTTGTTTGTATATTCATTCCGGGGGCAATAGCCCGGATAACATTCATGCTCAGTCTTCCGGTTTCACTCTTTTTCGGTGTAGCGGTTCTTTCAGCGGCAACAATTCCGATAGACACCGGCGTACTGTCAGGCATCATCATAGGTTCAGGAATGGTTCTGGACAATTATCTGGTTGTCTATAATCATGCAGGGATAGAAAAGATGGAAACACTCAAACCGGTGGCCAGTCCGATTCTCTCCGCTACAGCTACAACCATCATCGCCTTTTTTCCACTTCTATTTGGCACTTCGTTTAACCCGCAAACCAGATCTATAGCGTTTTCAATTTCGGCGCTGCTTCTTGTCTCCCTTGTTCTTTCTTTTACCTTCCTGAAAAAACCGTTCCGCCAATCATGCCTTAAGACGAACAGACAAAAAAGCACGGCACACATCAATACCATCGCGCGTCCCTTCTTCCGTCTGTTCGAATTTTCCTCGGCTAATTCCGGAACGATTTGTGTGGCTTACGTAATAGTGGTTACCGTCAGCATGACCATTCTGACATTCGCGGACAAGGAATTTTCTCCCCGGGATAATCCAGGAATTATTTTTACCCATGTCGAGTTTCCGGGGGGCACGCCCGCACGGGAAACAGACCGCCAGATTCTTCCCTTTATTACAGCCGCATCAGCCCTTGGTTCGGTGAACATCGTTGAAAGCAATGCGCGGCGGGGAAGCGCGCAAATCAACTGCACCTTTAATCCGGATAAGATTCATCCATCGACCCTGACGGACAAATTGAAAACCTTGTCCGCAGCATCACCAAAGGGACAGTTTTTTGTAGGCACGGATCAAAACCTGGAAACATACCGGATACCAATCACCCTTACCGGTCCCGACCATACAACACTGAGAGAGGAAGTCCATCGGATCGCTCGTGAATTTTCCAGCTGCTCCTGGGTCAAAAACGTTGTTTTCCACTTCAAGGAAGCTCCGCCCGGATATGTTTTCTCACCGAATGCAGAACGAATTTTTCAGCTGGGACAATACCCTGAACAATTTGCCCAAACCCTTCGATGGACTTTGCAGGAACCGGTTGCAATGAAATGGTTTCACAACGGAACCGAACAGGATATACGCCTTTCAGGAAGCAGCATTTCTGATTTGTCCGCAATCAAACGCATCCCGGTTGTCATTTCGGCAGACACAACCGTGCTATTGGGCGATGCAGGAACAATCGCTTTACAAGGCGATCCGGACAAACGCTACCGTGAAAACCGGCAGAATTCAATCAGCTTTTCTGTTACCACCGGAAGGATTGCTCTCGTCGACCTTGATAAAAACCTGCGAGAGCAATGTGCCAAAACGATACTGCCAGCCGGATACGGAATCCTGATTGACCCCCTGATCTCTTCGGCACTACAAAACTACCGGCAACTTTTTTGTGTGCTCTGCATTGCCGTCGTCCTGATATATTCGTTGCTGGCCATGCAAACAGAAAGTTTTTTCATACCACTGATCATTATTTCCGCCATTCCGTTCAGCGCGTTCCCGCCGCTTCTCCTGCTGGTCCTGACCGGACGGACGGTCACCC
>CAZVEL010000444.1:0-4114 GCA_964626305.1 uncultured Treponema sp.
GACGACTCCGCCTCTGTATCTCCGGCGGTGGGGCGCTCCAGCCCCAGATAGACGAGTTCTACCAGGCAATTGGAATCAAAATAATTGAAGGATACGGCATTACCGAAACGGCACCGGTCCTTTCATTCCGGAACCAGTATCGCCCGCGCCCGGGTTGTGTTGGAACCGTCTTTACCGATACCGAATGCCGCATTGTCGATACTGAACTCCTTGCGCAGGCGATTGATTCGGCGAAAGACGGTGTGTGGAATGTGCCACCGGCGCTTCCGCCCGGAACACCCGGAGTCATCATGGTCCGGGGCGGGCAGGTTATGAAAGGCTACTATAAACGTCCGGACCTGACCGCGCGGGCAATAGATGCCGATGGCTGGTTTAACACCGGCGACATCGGTATGCTTTCCTACGACTATGAGATCAAGATCACCGGTCGTGCCAAGGATACCATCGTGTTGCTCGGAGGCGAGAATATAGAGCCAGCCCCGATTGAACAGGCGCTCAAATCCTTCGAATACATAGAGTCTGTTGCCATACTCGGACAGGACCGCAAGTATCTGACCGCCCTCATTGTTCCTGCGAAGGCGCTCGTTACCGCCTATGCCGCGGAAAATGACCTTCCGACCGAAGATTATCCGGCGCTTCTGGAACATCCACTCATTCAGCAGCTGTTCCGCTCCGGTATTGACGCAAGGATTAACCGGCAGAACGGGTTCCGGTCCTTCGAATTCATTTTCCGCTTCAAGCTGCTTCCGGAATCGTTCCAGGTTGGTCGCGAGCTTTCCGGCAAGCAGGAAATGATGCGGCATCGTATCAACGATATTTACCGGAACGAGATAGCGGAACTGTTTTCCGAGCAGGAACGTTGACGATAACCGGGCAGTACGGGTATAACTGAGTACATGGTTTTACTCATGACCTGTACGGCCCTCGGAATTGCGATGCTCGCAGTCGGGATTCTATTGCACCTGAGTTTACCGGGATGGCAGTTTTTTGCCGGACTCAGGGCATACCCCGCTTCACGTCGTGAACATATACGGATTCCCAAACTCAGAAGGCGGCTCAGTGTACTCTTTTACGGGGTCGCTGCCGCCTTTCTCTCTGGCGCTCTCCTTCTCGCGACCAAAACCATAACCCCGGAATTTCTTTTTTTTGCGGTTCCTCCCGTTATCCTTGCAGCGGTAGATGGTGTCTGGATTCTCTACCGGATTTATGACGGAAATACCTACACCAGGGAGATGCGGCGCGCCGCGTTTGCGTCGTTTTGCATCCTCAATACCGGATTTGCCGCCCTGTATCTTCTCCATGTGTTATACTGAGCGGAAGATGAAACGGATCAACCGGGTTCGATTCCTTGCCTTCTTGCTATGTGTTCTCCTGTTTGCTCCCCTGTGTGGGGATACGGGAGAAAAACACACTGTTCCCGAAGCACTGCATGGTGTCTGGGAGAATGAAGCCCGTTTTGTTGAGTTTACCGGGGACAGTATGCGTATTGTGCTCAAGCCGTATTATCGCTTTTTTTATGAACCGTTTCCGCCGCTATCCTGCGCCGGTCTTCCACCTTCGATGTATGCACCCCCTGAAGGTGTTCATTCCCTTTCACTCCGCTATCCCGGTGAAAAACATCCCTATCCTTTTACCCTTGCCCGTGCCGGCGATGCCCTGTTCCTGAACTTTATGGTAAGACTGCCGCTTTCGGATGATGACGCTGAACAATACGGTACTATCGAGTTGCCCGCAACCGGGTCCGGCAGTACCGAGCCGCGCGACGCTGCGAATCCCGCAACTTTGGATGCAGAACTGCCCGCCGGCCTTGACGGCGTCTGGCTTCCGGCAGGTTCGGTTCCCGCTCTCCGGCTTTATCCCGTTGAGCCCGCGGAAGATTTTTTCATGGTTGTTTTCGATGGAAACCGGTACTTCCGCATCCGGTACTGGAAAACCGAGGCCCGCGAACGGGATCTGAACGGACGGTTTACGGGGAAAAACGGCAAAGAATACCACCTGCCAAAGTTCTTCAGGATTGATGGAACGCTGTACACCTGCATATCGGCTACGGGGACAATAATTCGCAATTTCGAACAGGGGCGTGTACGCGTTGAAGATGGGGCTCTCAGGTTCGATCCGGACCAGGTGGTCTTTAAAGGAACCGAAGCCGCATACCGGCATCCGGTGCGCTGCACTCTGGACGGTGATGTGCTTGCGCTTGGCGAACCGTACCTTGTCCGTTCGGTTGTGACCGATCTTGACGCGGTAATTGCCGAACACAACGCGAAGCGGCGGCCTCCCCGGAAGCCGATATTCGATTTTATGAAACTCGACTTCCATTGGGACGAAGTTGAGCGTCTCCGGGGAAATATTCTGGACCGTTGAAACTAGATATTGATCTTCCTGGCAGTTCCGCCGTAATACTGTGTTCGCAGTTCCTTTATCGTTTCATCGGTTATGTAACTTTCAAAGTCGGTCATGCGGTCAATGACCCCGGCCGGAGTTATTTCTATAATCCGGTTCGCAATTGACGAAACAAATTCATGGTCATGGCTGTTAAAGAGCACTACACCGGGGAAATCGATGAGCGCTTCGTTCAGGCTGGTAATCGCTTCAAGATCGAGGTGATTGGTCGGTTCATCCAGGATGAGAATGTTGGCTCCCGAGAGCATCATTTTCGAAAGCATGCACCGGACCTTTTCGCCACCCGATAGCACGTTAACCGGTTTGAGTGAATCGTCGCCGGAGAAGAGCATGCGGCCCAGGAAACCCCGTACATACCCTTCATCCTGGTCGGGTGAATACTGACGGAGCCAGTCGGTAATACTCATTGTGCTTTCAAAGAATGCGGTGTTATCCTTGCCAAGGTACGAGAAAGAGACCGTCTGTCCCCAGTACACATCACCGGAATCCGGTTTAATCTCGCCGCTGATGATGTCAAAAAGGGCGCTTTTTGCGTTGTGTTCCATACCGACGAAGGCAATCTTGTCGGTTTTGTTTACCGTAAGCGAAAAGTCGTTGAGGAGTTTTTCGCCTTCCACCGAATAATTGAGTTTCTCCACTCGAAGAACATTGTTTCCGATGTCCCGGTCGGGTTTGAAATTGACGTAGGGGAACTTTCTCGTGGTAACCTCGATTCCTTCAAGAGCGAGTTTGTCGTACACCTTTTTGCGGCTTGTTGCCTGCTTGCTCTTTGCCGCGTTGGAGGAGAAGCGCAGAATGAACTCTTTCAGGTCCTTCATCTTTTCTTCCCGCTTTTTCTGCTGGTCGCGTGCCTGCCGCTGCATGATCTGGCTCATCTGGTACCAGAAGTCATAGTTACCGGTGTACATGCGGATCTTGCCGAAGTCGATGTCGCACACATGCGTACATACTGCATTCAAAAAATGACGGTCATGCGAGACGACGATAACCGTGTTCGGAAAGTTGATGAGGAATTCCTCGAGCCAGGTGATGGATTCGAGATCGAGACCGTTTGTCGGTTCGTCGAGGAGCAGAATGTCCGGCTCGCCGAAGATGGCCTGTGCCAGAAGAACCCGTACTTTCTGGCTTTCATCGAGATCTTCCATGTCGCGGTTATGAAAACTTTCTTCGAGGCCGAGTCCGGAAAGCATCTGTTCAATCTGGTTCTCCGCTTCCCAGCCGCCGAGTTCGGCAAAATCGCCTTCAAGCTCCGAGGCGCGAAGCCCGTCCTCCTCGGTGAAATCTTCTTTTTCGTAAATGGCTTCGCGGTCCTTGAGAATCTTGTAGAGCTCCGGGTGTCCCATCATGACCGTATCTTTTACCGAGTACTGGTCAAAGGCAAAGTGGTCCTGCTTGAGTACGGCCATCCGCTGGCCCGCCGGGATTGAAACATCTCCGCGGTCATGTTCCAGATCGCCGGAAAGAATCTTGAGAAAAGTCGACTTCCCCGCACCGTTCGCACCGATGATGCCATAGCAGTTTCCGGGGGTAAATTTAAGATTGACGTCCTTGAAAAGCGGCTTGTCGCCGAATGAGAGACTGAGGTCTGTTACGGTAATCATGGCCGCATGATAGCGGAAATACGTCCGGGGTGCAACACGGATGAGGGGTGTGGACCGACGCTCAGGGATGTTTTCGCATGGGGAGCGCCGGAGTGCGGTCGTTCAGGAAC
>CAZVEL010000445.1:0-2914 GCA_964626305.1 uncultured Treponema sp.
GAGCGCTTCTTCCATGTCGGAAAGATGGACACCAAAGCAGGAGTACTTGTCGCCGGTGTTTCGGGTAACCGATTCGCCCGAACCGACGCCTGGATGCACCCGTATGCCGATGCTAATTTTGTTCCGGGCGGCGAATGACGCAACAGCTGCAAGCTGGGCGAGAGAACAGGCGTTGTACTTGAGACCTTTGACAAGGAGTTCCTCTAGATCGTCGCGTTCATCTCCTGCGGGAACTTCCTGCGTGGTAAGGAGAATTCTGTCCGGGTGTATGCCGGCGAGAACAGCACGTTTTGCTTCATTGAGTGATGATGCGTCAAACCCGAGTCCTTCCGAGTCGATGATGCGGATGAGGGCCCGGTTCGAGTTTGCCTTGAGTGCGTAGCGGACGGTGAGTCCGTATGCATTGGGCATGTCCTTCATTTCGCGGCAGCGTGCGCGGATGAAGGCTTCATCATATATATAGAAGGGCGTTGGAGCGAGTTCCGCGGCTTTACGTACTGCGTCCGCGGTGAGCGCGCTCTTGTTCAATGGTTTTTCAGTCATGACTTCTCCAGGGTGTTACAGGAAGGAGCCGATCAGCTCTTCTCGTGAATAGGACGAAAGATACGCTGGTGGTATGTCCAGGATGGTGAATGCTCCGGACTTTCCGTCGGCAGCGAGACGGGTTGCCGCGCGCGCATGCGCTACCAGGATATTCGCCGTCGCTTCCGGGTTGTTGTCCCAGGTGTTGCGGTATTCAATGAGGGCCCTGTTGTCGTCGCCGGTAGTTCCTGAACCGATAACGAGTCCGTCGTGGGGGAAGCCGGAATATTTTTCGTCCAGTTCTTCCTGGCTCACGAAGTGGACAACCGTCTTGTAGGGTGCGAAGTAGCCGCTCATGTTCTTGATCTCGTTTTCAATTTCACCGGTGTTTGCACCGTCTTTTGCGACAACGAAGCATTCCCGCCAGTGCATGTCGCCAGGCTTGAGGTCCGGATTGCTTCCCGATCGTACCTTTTCAATTGCTTCGGTGATGGCGTGGGTAAACTGACGTGCGTCCTGAACACCGTCTATCTGGCGGATGGCATCCGAGTGACCCATAGAGAGTCCACCTTTGGGACCCGTGCCGTAGAAACCGTATGTTTTCGCGCCGGGAATGAAGGCATTACCGAGGACGCGCTCAAGAGAGAAGGTTCCCGGGTCCCAGCCGATAGAGACGCAGGAAACGGTGCCAGCCTCCTGTGCCACTTTGTCCATGCTCTTGAAATAGGGGAGCGCCTGGCTGTGGTTATCGTAACTGTCTATGGTGTTGATCTGCTTTGCGTAGTAAGGACCCTGGACGGGTAGATCATCTTTTGAACCGCCGCAGAGTATGGCAACATCGGCTTTTTTGAGTGCTTCAAAGTCGTCCGCGGCAAAAACGAGAGCACTGGCTCCTAGTTCCTTTTTTACCCGGTCCGGTGAACGTGAAAGAATGCAGGCAAGCTCCATGTCGGCGTTCTTTTCAATTGCTTTCATGACACCGCGTCCCACATTTCCGTATCCGATAACTGCTATTTTGATGGTTGTTTGCATTGAATCCTTCCTTTATATACTCAAATTTTCCAGATATACGCGTCTTTGTCAACACAGAGGCCTGCCAGTGAGTAAATTCGGGTAATTCCGGAGAAAATTTGGAATTTTGTCTACCAAAAACGTGTATTTTTTCTATATACTGACAGGGACCATGAACAGAACCGGAGTTTTTGAGACCGTACCGGAAAATTTCTTTTCTCCGCTTGCTAGTCCGAACCGCCGGCATTATGCAGCCCTTTTAGGGTTGTACTGGCGAACATTTCAGGAATTCCCCCGGGGTGTTGAGTGGTCGGTGCTGGTTAACCGCTTTACGGAGTATGTGTCGCTCTGTCGAGAAACAATACTTGAAGAGGAAGTCTCACTGGATGATTCGTCTTCTGTCGTTGACGCCGGGGACCCGGCTCTTTTTGAATCCGACGAGGGTGCCGGAGTAGAACCGGTTCGTGCACAGGCAACACGGTTTCTACGGACCCTGATGGCAGCCGGCTGGATGAGTATTGAAATACTTGAAGATTATTCCCGTATGGTCAACATGACGTCCTGGGCCCGGCCGTTCTATGAGGCCCTTGCCCGTATTGAGGAGGGCATCTCCACCGAGTATGAAAGTCATATCATCGCGGTGTATTCCCTTTTATGTTCGGATGCCGCCGAGGAGAACGGGCATTATGCGGTACTGAATGCCCACGAGGCAACCGTGGCACTTAATGATTCTTTAAAAGTGCTTCTTCAGGGAATCCGGGATTACTATGAGAATCTGGATATCGCGGCTGACGAGGGCGGGATCGCCTCTCTTCTGCATCAGCACTATGATCTCTATGCTGCGGACATTCTCGATGGTGCCTACAAGAGACTCAAGACCTCGGAAAATCTTTCGCGTTATCGTCCCCGAATTCTTAAACGGGTACAGGAATTTCGGGATCGGAAAGAATGGCTTTCTGAAAGCGCGGGCAAGTACGCGCGCAGTTCGAGGATTCCCCTTGATCAGGCCCGGGAACGCCTGCTCGTTATGCTTGAAGAAATCCGGGATGTACTCAAAGGGCTTGATCCGCTTCTTTCGGAGATTGACCGCCGGAACATGCAATATGCGCGGGTCAGTTCCGAGCGGATATCTCTTCTTCTCGCGCCCGATTCCAGCATCACCGGGAGACTTGCCCTGCTCGCAAAAGGTGTGGCTGATCATCCGCATCTTGCCAGGGGTTTTACGCACAGCCTTTTCCGCATGGCGAATCTTTCCAGTGATTCACGGTACCGGCGCTGGAGAACCGCTCCCGTATCTGCAAGTTTTACCGACCGGTCCCGGAGTGATCCGGAAGAGTTTGCCCGTCTGGAATCGCTTTTGCGTGAACGTATCAGTCGCCAG
>CAZVEL010000446.1:0-4136 GCA_964626305.1 uncultured Treponema sp.
TGTTTTCTTTCCGGGCACCGGCTCGGTTACGGTAACGGAAAGCGCATCTTCGATAAATTCATCCGTGAGCACATCGTAACGCGAAAACTCGAGAATGTAGCTGCCGGTTTTCCGGGCACGGAACGAAAACAGGGTATTCCGGTCTTCTATTTTTCGGGTTTCATACGCAACCCCAATGAGGCCAGACGCGTCTCCCAGGTAGACCCAGCCCGTACCGGGATACCACACTTCCAGAATTCCGTCCCGGGGCACCGTAACACTCCGTGAGGGCACAACAACAGGTCGTTTCACGGGAGGCGGCGGTTCACTGACACGGTTCTCGTCGGTCCAGATTCCAGCTTCCGGTTCGGGTGTATCCTGATCCTGCAGATCATCAGAATCCGGTCCGGTCCCGGCAGAGGGCACGTCGGGCTCTAGCTGTCCGCTCTCTACCGGCGGGGCGGATTCTACAGAAGGAGCAGATTCATCGGGGGGTACCGCCGGGATGGTTTCAGCGGGCGTCTCAACCGGTTCATCTGCGGACTCTGTCGCTTCCGGCGTGAAAACCGGTTCCGGGGAAACCGGTTGTTCATCTGTTTCCGCTGTTGACTCCACTTGCGGCAGTTCCGCTTCCTCCTCTTCTTTCACTTCCTCTTCTGCTTCCTCTTCTGCTTCCTCTTCCGCTTCGGTGTCATCGGGTACCGTTATCAAGGCCGGTTCGGGATACATATAATCAGGATCAGGTTCATCAGGTTCAATAGTCAGAATTTCAGTCGAGGGAGTTTCTTCTTCAGCTGCTTCGGGGACTTCCGATTCTGCAGGTTCTGCAGAAACGGATTTTTCACCCACAGGAGGAGCCATATCGTCTGGTATATCCTGAACAGCGGGCTTGCTCGCACAGGAGACAAAGAACAGCGTTATGAATGCGGTTGCCAGTGCTGTACGGGTGGTTTTCTTCACGGTACGCTCTCCAAAAGATCGTCAATTTGCCGGCGGGCGGGCTCCCGGACCCCGTCGAGCATTTCGGTATCCGGGTTATTGTACCACAGTTTTACCGCATCCGAGGGCCATGCCGGCGGGGTTTTCCGTGAATATTGTATTCCCGGCAGCGGAAAGGGTTCATCCGGTATAAAAAACTCATCCGGATGAACAGAAAGACGTGCCTTTTCTTCACTCAGACGCTCAGCGTCTTTCTCCGCGGAAGCCTTGGAGAGCATTCCTGCAACAAGAACGACAAGCAGAATCAGAAGAGTTACCCCAAGACCCAGGGCCAGACGGACCCGGTGTTCGTCAATCAATCCTGCAATCCGTTCCCGGCTAATCATTCTGCGATGGATCCTCCGTACTTGAAGGTTCAGCATCACCATCTACGGTCAATTCGTCCTGCTGATCGGTATCGTCCGGGATTTCTCCGGATACTGTATCCCGGACCGCAGCCTCTTCCCGGATTCTCCTCGGCGGGCGGGGCGGAATTACCACCCCCTCTTCCGGAGGAACGTCTTCTTCCTCAAATTGTTCACTCTCAACGGATTTATCGATGAGTTCCTTTTCACCTTCCAGCCGTATGGTTATAACCTTGGTAACACCCGATTCCTCCATGGTTACACCAAGCATGGTGCCCGCGCCCATTACGGTCTTCTTATTATGCGTGATAATGATGTACTGGCTTACATTGGCAAACTCACGGAGAGCACTAATAAACCGGGTAACGTTCTGTTCGTCGAGCGCGGCGTCAATTTCGTCCAGAAGACAAAATGGTGACGGTTTGACCATATAGGTCGCGAACAAAAGCGAAACCGCCGTCATTGATTTCTCACCACCGGAAAGCAGTCCGATATTTTCAAGCTTTTTTCCCGGTGGCTGGGCAAAAATGTCTATGCCTGATTCAAGAACATTGGTCGGGTCCACCAAACGGATTTCACCCCGCCCTCCACCAAAAAGACGCCGGAACATGTTATGGAAATTCTTCTTTATCTTGTTATAGGTTGCCAGGAAAAGCTCGGTGGATTCCACCCGGATCTCTTCAGTAATCCGCTTGAGATCGTCCCGGGCTTTCTGAAGATCAAGAATCTGATTATTAAGAAAGTCAAAGCGTTCCTTAGCTTCGGCAAACTCTTCAACGGCCATAAGATTGACACTTCCGAGATCACGGAGCTTTTGACGTGCCCGTGCAAGTTGCTCACGAAGTTCACCGGCAGGAGCAGTAATGGTGAACATGCGTTCTTCGAATTCAAGAAGCTCCCGGGAGTGGGCCTCGCGGAAGTTTTCCTGGATATTTCTGATCTCAGTTTCCGTAGTGGCCAAATCCATGTGATATTTTTCAAGTTGGGACTGGGTTTTGCCCATGTCGGCTACCAGCTTTTTCAAACGATCCTGTTTGCTGGAAACATCACTGTTCCGGGATGATATTTCATTTTCAAGCTTCTCCAGATCCTCGGTAAGTGTCTTTCCCCGGTGCTCAATGGATGCCAGCTCGCCTTCAATCTCCCCGATTTGTTCGTCAAGATCCTCCAGACGTTTTTCTTCTGCAAACAGTTCATTCTCCATGTCACGGAGCGCACCTTCCTGGGAGGCAAGTTCACGCCGGATAAGACGGGCCTGTTCTTCCGCTGCTTCGCTCTGGGTTTTCATCTGGATCCTGCTCATGCGCAGCTCTTCCAGGGTTCTCCGGTACTCGTCCATCTTGACGGTAAGTTCCGTGTTTTGAGTTTTAAGTTCGGTTATGGCGACACGCTTTTGTGTAATTGTGTCACGGTTCGCGGTAATTTTTGCGTCAATTGAACGTTTCCGCGTAATAATTCCCTCGGGAGAGAGAAATTCATCTATGAATCCGGGCGAGCTTTCTCTGAATATCTCGATAGCCTCGTCCAGTTTTCCCATGAGCGCTTCCAGCTCCGCAAATGTTTTTACGGCATTTTCCGCAAACCTCCGGGTATCCTGTTCTGATGGTGTATGAAGTTGGGAAAAGTCGGTAAATATGTTCTTTTTCCCGCTTACCAGAACGCGAAGCTGCCCGACAATCCGATCGATTATCTCATCGGATTCTGCATGTTTTTTCGAAGAATAGCCGGCATCCCGGAGACGGCGGTCAAGTTCGGTAACAATATCTTCGGTTATTGACTGGAGTTCCTTTTCCATTTCGGCCCGTTCATTGTCCAGTGTCTCAATGGATTTCTCCTGCTCTGCCGCCTGTCGTTCGTTTTCCGTAATACGGTTTCCCGCAAGTGTTATGTTCTCCTCGAATGCGGTTATGTTCTTTTCGATGTCGTTGAGCCGTCGATTCAGATCCTGAACGGTTGCATCATGCTCGTCGGCATCTTCACGGAGAGATTCCACCCGGCGTTCAATGCTCTGTTTTCGACTTTCGAGCTGTGCAATCTTGGACTGTATTTCACCACGACGTTCGGTATACTGACGAACCTGCTTGTCCTTTTCGTTCTTTTCAACGGCGAGTCCGTATATTTCTTTTTGATAATTGACAAGCTTTTCTTCCATGGAGTTTACCACATCCATGTTCTGTTCGAGCGATGCGTTTATTTCGTCAATTTCATTTCTTACGATATCGCGCTTTTTTTTGAGCTCATCAATATCCGTTGAACGCCGGTCTTTGTCCTGAGTAAAGCCCTTAAGGCGTAACAGCTGGATATCCAGTTCGTTTTCAAATATGTCTTCGCGGAGAGCCCGGTACTGCGTTGTTTTATCCGCCTGAACCTTGAGTGTTTCGTAGGAACGGCGGACCTCACCGAGTATGCCCTCAATCTGGCGCATGTTCTCTTCGGTTTTTACCAGCTTCCGCTCTGCTTCGGCACCTTTTACCTTAAACCGCGTTATTCCGGCGGCCTCTTCAAAGATATACCGGCGGTCTTCCGGTTTGCTTGAAAGGATCTGGTCAATCTTTCCCTGTTCCATGACGGAATAAGCAGCTTTCCCAACGCCCGTATCCCAGAACAGTTCACGGATATCCTTGAGCTTAGCCGGGGTGTTGTTTATATAGTATTCGCTCTCACCTGAACGATACAATCGCCGTTTTATGGCAATTTCGCTCATATCGAGATTCAAAAGGCCGTTATCATTAGCAATGGTAAGCGTCACCTCGGCGACGTTGAGCGCTTTGCGGGATTCGGTTCCGTTAAAAATAACGTCTTCCATCTTCTCGG
>CAZVEL010000447.1:0-9059 GCA_964626305.1 uncultured Treponema sp.
GTACTGAAAACCGGAATGTACGTTACCAGCATCAGAATGATAAATTGTATCAAAAGATAGGGAAGAATGCTCCGGGCAATCTGCATGACTGGTCGATTAAATGTGTAACTCGCAATAAACAGATTCATCCCGACCGGCGGTGTTAAAAATCCCAGTGAAAGATTTGTCAGGAAAATGACACCGGTATGTACCGGATGAATGCCGAACGATTCCGCAACGGGGATAATTAACGGTGAAACAACCAGAATGGCGGAGTAGAGGTCCATGAGGCAGCCGACCAGGATGAGCAGGATGTTCAGAAGAAGCAGGAATACATACTTTGAGTGGACAAAGGTCATGACGAGGTCGGTGAGGAGCATAGGGATTCCTGCGTCGATAAGGAAGTAGGCCAGCCCCTTCGCTGACGCTATGATGACCAGGATACCTCCTGCGACAGGAATACTTTTGAGAATAACTTTGGCACCTTCCCGAAATGAGTAGTCCTTGCGTATGAATACTTCAAGAACAAAGGCATAGACTGCGGCGAAGGCTGCGGTTTCCATGAGCGAAAGGGCTCCGGAAAAGAATCCTGTAACAATGAGTATGGGTAACAGAAGCTCACCGGCACCGTTACAAAGCGAGACAGTCAACTCCTTTACCGAGAAAGGGTCCCGGTGGACCGAACGGTCGCGGAGGATGGCAACAAGAATCATTGCCAGCGCCATGAGCACGCCGGGAAGGAATGCTCCCTTGAAAAGATCGAACATGTTGACCGAGAAGATGTTTGTGGTTCCATAAATGATAATCGCAAGACTCGGCGGAAAAAGCATACCGATCGAACCTGATGAAGTAACCAGCGATTCCGCGTCTCTTTTTGAATAGCCGCTCCCGGTAAGAATAACCGTGAGGAGACCGCCAAGTGCCAGAATGGTAACACCGGAGGCGCCGGTGAAGGTGGTAAAGAAGGTGGCAACAAGAACCGCCGCGATAACTGGGCCGCCGCGGATCCAGCCGACACTGCCCTTGACCACGTCCAGGAGGCGTTTCCCGGCGCTTCCTTCTGCAAGAAGGTACCCGGCCAGGGTAAACAGGGGAATGGCCGCGATACTCTTGTCGGTAAGGATACCGTAGGATTCGAGCGGGATCATCTCCACATAGCCGCCACCCTGGCTGAAGGCAATGTAGGTTATACCGCTCAGGACGATAAAGATCGGAGTACCGAATACAGCAGCGGCAACAAGAATGAGTACCAGCGGCCATAGAAGGAATGACGCGGCCTGTTCCCAAAATGCCAGAATCGCGGTGAGCAACGGTGCATCCTCAAGACCGAACAGTGAATAGAGAATTCCGAACACGGGGCCGGTCGCAATGAATAGCCCGACCAGAATACCGGTTACCGAAGCAATGATCATCCGTTCCCGGGTGACCGAAAGAAGAAGCATACCCAAGTACATGACCGGGATAAAGGCGAAAATCAGCTGCAGGGGTATTCCCCAGAGGGTGTCACCCGGAAGGAAAGCCATGAAAACTTCAGAAAAAGAGGCCAGAAAAAGTGCGGTGAGGACGGTTGTGGTGATGCATTTCTGGACCGGAAGTACAAACAGTTGGAAGCGTGGTGAAAGTGCATCATGTATCACTCCCAGGCTCAATTGCTTGTTCTTTGCGCTGGTGATAACCCCGGCAATACAGGCAAACATGAAGACAAGATGCACGAGCATGCGATCCGAGGAGGGAATCGCGGCAAGACCGGTTACCGCGAGCAGCTTGAAGAAGAGCGGAAGAATCGCAAGCGCCGCAATAAGAACAAGCGCGGTGGCATAAAAAAGTTTCCTGATCATGGATTAATCCCGTCCCTTGCCCAGAACGTCTTGAATCTTGCGGTAAAAGGCCATGTCCAGGGCACCGGGTACCGAGCGATTAATCTTGTCTATATCTGCCGAAAATGATTTGTCCCATTGGGCCAATTCTTCAGGAGAAGGAGTAATGAACGTTACCCCTTCTTTTTTCATGTTGTCGATATAGCGTTGATCGGACTCTTCAAGGGATTCTGAAAGCCGTTTGCGCATCCGCTCTACCGCCGCCATCATCTCCGGCTTGTATTGGTCAGGAATCTTGGCCCAGGACCCGGTGGAAATAACAAAACCGGCTATAACCGGGCAAAGTTTGGCGTCGAGGCTGTAATTAATCTGCTTGGAAAGTCCCGTTACATAGGCATACAGATGTACGCCGAAAAATCCGCGAACACCACTTGAGCTGGACAGGGACTGAAGAACACGATCCGCCGGCATGTCTTCGATTGAAAACCCTGCTGTGCGGAAGCTGTCTCCGAGGACAGGACTGTCGAGCCCGGCCGAGGCGATCTGGATGCTCTTGAGTTCATCAAGATCCGAAAACCGGTCTTTGGTATAAAAAGAAAACCACCCGACATTGGTCCAGGCAATAACCTCGAATCCTGTTTTCCGGTATGCTGTTTTCAATTCGTAGTCGAACCGGTTGAGAACGGTATCAAGTTCTTTTTGATTCTGAATGAGAAAAGGCATGGAAAGTGTATAAATGTTCGCCTCGGGAGCGAGTTCATTCAAACCGATAGTACTGAAAATTGCGCCGTCAAGAACCGCACGGCGTCCCGGTCGGGTAGAGCGGATTCTCTGAATGACGCTTTTTTCTCCCCCAAGAGACAGGGTGTCGTAGAATGTAATTGCAACCTGCCCGTTGGTGATTTCCGACCATTCCTGGGCCAGGGCCCGCTGTTCAATGTCCCAGGGAGAGCGGGACGGAGCCATGGAAGCAATCTTGAGATGAACCCGTTTTTGCGCCACAGCAGCGCTGGAAAGTAAGAGAACTGCCAACAAGATACAGGCAACTTTTTTCATGGACATATTTTGCTCCTATTCAAGTATGAAATCACCCTTGTTGGCGTTAAGCCATCGGGCCTGGCGTTGTGAAATAATGATAACAAGGCGGTTTTCCGGTTGTGAATCCGGATCAATAGCCAAAGCTTTCTCAATATGTTCATCAAAACCCTCACTATCCTGTGATGGAATACAGAACGCGCGAACATATCCCACATGTGTTGAGGGACTATTCCCACCAGAATGGTACAGTGCTTTTTCATAGGCTGCAAGCGCTTCCTCCCGACCACCGCCGAGAGAGTCCGGTGCTGCTGCGTAGAACGTCATGAGAATTTCCCAGATACCGCCGTTGTTGAAAGCTGGATCAAGTTCCGCTGCCCGTTCAATCATCGCAAGTGAGCCTTCAACAAAGGTGTGATAGTCTGTATCCATGGGACTCAGGGAAAAAGCACCAAAAAGACCGGATGCAGCCCAGAACAGGGCGTCCGTATCGGATTTGGTACAGGATGCGAGCAACGCGGTCCGGGCTTCCTTGCCGGATGAGAATACCGTATCGGAAAAGCCGGGATAGCGATTTTCAAGGGCCTTCAGAACAAAGGCTCTTCCACGCATGTAAAAATTCTGGGCACGGGCATATTCAGTGTTTTGACGGGTGAACTCGTCGAACGGGAGCTGTTCTGCAGGGGTTTGCACAAACGCGTTGGCATACATGATGTACAGCTGACCGGTCATGATGGCAAGATTTTCGTGTTCAGGATTCTGCAGATGCAGTATCTCATAAAGCTTGAGGGCGGTTGGAAAAAACGCGGCCACAAGTTCCGGGTCATTCTCGCCGGTAAGTGCAATCATGGGATTATTTCCATCGGTCGGCATGGTTCCGGCCGGTGGAGCAAGCATGTCTGCTGTTGCATCAAAAGCCATTTTCTGGACGGAGCAACCAAAAAGAACCAACAATATTGGCAGCAGTACAACTAGTCGTTTCATGATCCGGTTTCCTTTTTCCAACTATCTATAAACCGCTCATACGCGGCTATTGTTGCGGACAGCGTTGTATCCTGAACCTGGCCTCTGCCGACCCAGTCATTACCATCCATTATATAAAGGTTCTTGAGTATTCCCTGCAAATCTTCAATGGTACAGGACGGATCGTTCGCTCTGCGCCGTTCAAGGCCAAGGGTCTCTTCTTCGAAAACTTGTCGGTACTTCTCGTCAATCCAGCCTATAGTTTCACTCATTGAACTGCATGATAGTGGAATATTCTTCCGGATTCAAGTATACTACAACTATGGATGAAATTCAGGAAAAGAATGAGCCTGACGCAATTTCTGAACAGGCCCTGAGGGAGCTGTCTACTGCCCTGTCGCGTTGTACCGACCCCGAACTCATCAGTGAATTTCTCATGTGCCTTCTGACTCCGGCTGAACTTCAGGCTGTCTCCCGTCGCTGGGCGCTCGTCCGCGAGATTGACACTGGAACAACACAGCGGGAAATTGCCAAAAAAATGGGGTTGAGTCTTTGCAAAATTACCCGTGGATCGCGCGAACTCAAGAAAGAAGACTCTCCTTTCAAAAAGATGATTGATATCTATCTGGCCGGATCAGAAAACAAATAAAAAACCGATCAAGAAACGACCCCCTGAAAGCAGCTGCTTTCAGGGGGTCGTTGCATGCTTAACAATGGTGTTGGATTACTTCACTATCAGCGGAGCAATTCCGCGATTTTCAGACGGTCCCACCGAACCGCGATATCAAATGCAGTTTCTCCCGCGACATTTCTGGCAACCCGGTCTATACGGGGAAGTGAAACAAGACGCTTGACCGTGTCTTCATCCGCTATACGGGCCGCGTAATGAAGTATTCCGTCTCCGATTGTATCGGTTTTATCCGCAGCAAACTCCGCCATAACCTCTACGAGGGCACTGTTTTTTGTCAGTGCGATACTCACCGCGGATTCACCTGAATTGTCGGTAGCATAGGGATCGGCACCGGCGGCAAGGAGAACGCGGGCGTTTTCGGGGGATCCGGACTGGACTGCGAGAAGAAGTGCCGTAGAACCGGTCCGGTTCCGGTTATTCACCGGATAACCGTCGGCTATGAGCGATGAAAGCATTTCGGTGCTTCCATGCTCGCTAACCGCGATGTGAAGCGGGGTATTGCCGTCAGAATCAACAAGATTGGTATCATTACCCAATACCGCCAGAACCGTTTCGGGAGATTTTTTGAATGACAGGGAAAGCGGCGTCTTGCCGAACGAATCACGAGCCATTGGATTACCCCCGGCCGACCTGAGAAGGGTGATCAGCTCGACAGAGCTGTATTCAACCGCTTCATGAAACGCATTACGACCGTACATGTCCTGCATAACCGGAGACGCGTTCCGTTCAAGAAGCTCCCGAACTGCGTCCGTCTGGTTCATCTGGATGGCATCCGTAAGTGCGGTTTTCCCGGTTTCGTCGATCGCGTTGATGTCCGCTCCGGACATAACCAGTGTGCGGATGAACTCGACATTACCTGCCCGAGAGGCTTCATGCAATGGAGTCTTGCCGGCAAGATTATGCGCGTTGATAAGTTTCTTACCATTAGTACGGGCATCATAATCAATAAGCGCCCGGGCAGCATTGGCCGCCGACCAGCGGATACAGGCATGAAGAGCAGTGTTTCCGAGAAAGTCGCGCGCATTGATATCCGCCCGGCGTTCCGCACTCGCGGAAAGCATGGACCTGACCGTAATTGCAGAGTCCGCTTTAACCGCACTGAAAAGAGGCGTTTCACCATTTGCATTCTTTGCATTGAGACTGCCGCCCTTTTCAACTATGAAACGCACAACCTGATCCAGCTGCCATTCGGCCGCGAGATGAAGCGGTGTGTTACCCGCACCGTCCGCTGCCGTGATAACCCGTGAATTAAGAACCCAGTCTTCACGTCCGCCACGCCGCGTAAGCGCCGCCCTGAGCGGCGAGTCGCCCGAAACATTCGGATAAAAAACATCCGCCCCGTGGGAAAGGAGGAGTTCCCCGTTGGCACGGTCATTTTCCCGTACCGCAATGTGGAGGGGAGAATCACCCATCTTGTCACGGGCGTTAACATCCGCATCAGACTTGATGAGGAAGGAAACAACATCCGGTTCAGCGTGGGAAAGAATGGCAATATGCAACGCCGTTCTTCCCTGGGAGTCACGGGACTGGATGGTATCTTTTGAAATTATTGCCCGAACGGTCTCCGCTCCCTGCCCGATAGCCCGGACGAGGGCGGATGTGTCCTCCATGTCTTCCGCGTGAATGTCTGCACCAAGATTAACCAGAAGAGTGGCCTGGGCAAGATGTTTGCGCTCAATTGCAAGAGAAAGAGGGGTAATTCCTTTCTTGTTTCGCTCATTCGGATCTCCACCGGCGGAAACAAGCGCCTGGATAATGTCCTCTGTCATGCCCAGCCGGGCGGCAATGTGCAACGGAGTTTCACCATAACTGTCCTTTTTATTGGGGTCGGCACTTGCTGCAAGGAGCTGCGTGAAAATTCTGGAACGGGAAGCCTGCGGCATAACAAGATGAAGCGATGTATTTCCAGATGCATCTTTTTGATTGGGATCAGCATTAGCAGCAAGAAGAACACCCGTACACTCGATGTGACCATTCCGGACGGCTTCGTGCAGAGGGGTTGAACTGGAAACATCTTTTACGGAAACCGGAACCTTGCGTTTAAGAAGATAATTCACATACCCGGTATGACCATTCGCTGACGAGATATGAAGCGGTGTTTTTCCCTCTTCAAAACGCATGGAAAGATTGCGTTTGAGAACAGCGGTTTCAAAATAAGAAAATTCGCCTCGAAGTGGTTCGGCTCCGGCAAGAAGAAGATCCGAAGCAATCTGGGCACTCGCATTGTCTGAGGGGTTCTGGTACACAAGAGAAAGCGGGGTCTGGCCTGTATCGTCGGGAATTGAAACAACACCGGTTTTCAAAATGAGTGCTACGACGGTATCGTCGAGCGATACTGCCGCATGATGCAGCATTGTTTTTCCGTTTGTATCCTGCTGGGAAATCGTAGACTCGGAAATGATTGCCTCGAGAGCCTCGGGTCCCTTGGTACGGGCTGTATCATAGACTGTCTTTCCGGTTACCGTTGCCGAAAAAACCGAGGCTCCGGCAGCAGACAACACACGGGCACTATCGAGATGCTCCATTGAAACTGCGGTTGCAAGCGGGGATTCACCGCCCGAGTTTTTTATCTCGGTATTCGCTTTCATGTCTAGAAGAAACTGTAACAGATCAGTGTTATTCTGCCGTACCGCAAGATGCAGCAGGGTTTCACCGTCCTGATTTTTCTTGTCTATGGCATTGGAATCGGAAAAAACCTTTTTAACCTCAGCCGTCCGGCCCTGTTCAACCAGTGCAAAAATATTCTCATTATCACTGGATGATGTCTCCGGTCCAGCCGGAGTTGAAACACAGGAAACAGAAAAGAGAAAACCGGCTGCAACGATGGCAAAAACCGGTGTATTGAATAGATTTTTTTTCATGGTAACCCCCGTACCTATGGTCGGCAGAAAGAGGTTGCCGGTAAACTGTTTTATACCGTTACCATACTATGAGATTGCCTGCGTAGGTCAATCCGCCGCCAAAACCAACCGTCATTATCAAATCGCCACGCGCAAGCTCTCCGGAGCGGGCATATTCATCCAGTGCTACCGGGATGGTTGCATTCGACGTATTGGCGTATTTTTCAATATTCATGAAAAACTTGTCTTCGGGAATTTTGAGGCGACGGGCCGCAGCGCGGATTATACGCATATTCGCCTGATGGGGTATAATCTTTTTTACGTCTTTTATCGTGAGACCTTCAAGATCCAGAAGATCCTGAATGGTATCGGTAAAGGCCCGTACGGCAAAGTTGTAGACAGCCTGACCGTTCATTGACAGGACTATTCCCTTGTCAAGCGTTTCTCCGGGTTTGAAGGGATTCCTGGTACCGCCCCGTTCACACATGAGTTCCTGTGCGCCGGATCCTTCCGAGCCGAGAATTGAACGAATGATTCCGCGTCGTCCGGAGCCTTCTTCGGGAGCGTCAGTTTTCTCCAGAATGGCCGCTCCCGCGGCGTCGCCAAACAGGACGCAGGTTCCGCGGTCTGACCAATCCGTTATTTTGGTAAGGACATCGGTGCCAACAACGAGAGCCCGTTTCCTGCCATGACGAAGCATACCGGCAGCTGCGTCCAGCGAGTAGACAAATCCCGAGCAAGCAGCAACAACATCAAAAGCTCCAATTTTTTCGAGTTTGAGCCTTTCCTGGACAATACACGCGCAGGAAGGAAACCCATAGTAGTCAGGACTGGAGGTGCCCACGACTACCAGGTCGATGGTTTGTGCAGCTTCCATGGGATTTCCGGGAGAGAGCTGTTCGAGTGCATTGAGCGCTGCCTGAAAGGCGAGATCGCTGGATGCTTCGTTTTCGGCTGCTACATGGCGTGATCCTATGCCGGTATGGGACCGGATCCACTCATCACTGGTATCTATGGTGCGGGCAAGATCATCGTTGGTTACCCGATTGGCCGGAACGTAGTGTCCGGTCGCGACAATTTCAAAGGCCATACAAAAACTCCTTGTGCAAACATTTGCCTTTTTGGATGCAACCTTATCTGACCATTGGTTGTCATAAATAGTTGCACGATAAAAATAGCATATTTGCATTAATTGTCAATATGTCAAGATGACAAAGTATGTGATTAGTGTCATAATAAATAACCTTGAGAACTTCGGAGGTTGTCATGAAAAAAGGCTCTGTAACTATTGACCGGGAATTATGCAAGGGATGTCTGTTATGCATCCGTGCATGTCCTTTTGGTGTTCTTTCTGAGGATACGGTGATGAACAGCTCTGGCGTGTATCCTGTCGTTACTGTCAAACCGGACTCTTGTACCGGCTGCGCATCGTGTTATCGGGTTTGTCCTGACTGTGCAATTACGGTGTATATTGACGAAGGAGACGCGTGATGAGTCATGACGATGAACGGGTATTGATGAAGGGAAACGAGGCGATCGCCGAGGCGGCAATCCGTGCCGGCTGTAACGCGTATTTCGGGTATCCGATTACGCCGCAAAATGAGCTGATTGCCTATATGGCGGCAAATCTGACCGGTCCAGGTACTGTTTTTATTCAGGCTGAAAGTGAAGTTTCGGCCATAAACATGGTGTACGGAGCCGCATCGGCCGGAGCGCGGGCAATGACGAGTTCTT
>CAZVEL010000448.1:0-4579 GCA_964626305.1 uncultured Treponema sp.
CCGGTCTCGTCAAGCTCGGCGAGCTCTTCGACTTCTTCCCCTTCGTCGGGGTTGACCGGTCGTGAGGAGGGCGGAGCCGCGCCCGTCAGGTTAAGAGAAATGGCGTTGTTTTGTAAAACCTGCTCAAGCATGAGCTTTATTTCATTTGCGTCGATGTTGGTTTGCGGAGCCGGTTTTTGCTGGCCGAGTGCGGTAAGTATTTCGTCCCAGCTCTTGGTGAGCATTTCGTCAATTTCTTTTTCGTGTTTTTTTCGGATCTTACGGGCAAAGCCTTTTTTTATCTGGGTATTGATATCATGTTTACGGGCATTGAGATCCGAAGACAGTTTTTCGGGAGCGGCGGAATCACCGGATTCCATGAGTTCCTGAACCAGCTGTATCTGAAAGCGTCTGATCCGGTTCCGAATAATGACAAGGTCATCCTGACGGAGATTGAAAAGAAGAAACACAACGAGAATAATCGTGAGAAAACTCACGGCGAGAAAGAGAATACGTATTTCCGTTGAAAAGGAGAATACTGTTTCGTTTACGATTTGTCCGAGATAATGGCCGTTTTTTGAACGGGAGGAGACCAGCATCCAGCCTGATTCATCGGTCTCCAATATTCTGCCGGTTTCAAGATCGTTTCTGGACCATTTGTCCAGGATGACGTTTGAAAGAATTTCCGTTCCCACCCGGGGCATGTCAAGAACCAGGCCGGAGAGTTCGTAATCTTCAGTATGGACAAGTCGGAATTCGTCGCTCAGGCGGAGCAGATTACGGGAAAACAGATGCTGAACGGCTGATCCGGTTGTTACGTAAAAAACCGCGACACCCCGCCAGGCTCCATACGCGTCGTGGAAGGGATATACATACAGAAACCGGTCGGAGGATGCATCTGGCAGGAGTTTGGGGTCGTGTGAGCTAGCGACGGACAGATACTCGAACGGAACCTCCTGGTTTGATCGTCCGTACAATTCATAGGAAATTCTGGAATCTTCCCGTTTGAGAAAGTCGTGCTCGAAGGTGCTGAAATGTATGCGCCGGGTTTTTCTCTTTGCTGAACCTTCTTCGCTTCCTGTTCCTGCCTCTATGATGCGTATACCGGTCAGTCCCGGGTTATCGGCAAGGAGTTCGCCGGCCCGTCGTTCGCGGTTGGTAATGTCGCTTGTTTCCTGATTCGGCAACAGGCTTCTCTTAACGGAATCCGCCGTTACAAAGCTTTCAAAACGGTTGAAATTGGCCTCATGCCATTGATCCAGGGCGTCTGAAATGGATGAAAGGCGTTTTTCGAGCGATGATACGACTGAAGGCTGGTAAAAGCGTGTTTCGAGCAGAGTAAACAATCCTGCATACGATGCCGCCAGTATCGCTGAAAAGAGGAGCAGGGATATGAGTAAACTTAACGCAATCTTCGGTGCAGTGCGCACAGAACCTCCAGAAAAAATCCTTCATTACAGTATCGGAACAAGTTCAGCCACACATGAGAAAAGCAGCAACAAACTATTCATTTTCTTACGGGTAGAGTATAGTATCTATGATGATTGATGTCGATAAAGAGCAGGAAAGCTCCCTGCCGGTTTTACTGGTTTCCCGAACCGAAAACCGGGTGCTTTCAGATCGGGAGGTTGCTGCTGAAATTTCCGGTCTGGTAACGACTGCCGGTATGCAGCCGGTCGAGACCGTTGTTCTCAGGCGCTATGATCCTGCACCGAAATTCGGCATGGGTTCGGGAAAGGCAGAGGAAATTCTGCGCATGGCGGAAAGCTGCGGGGCGGCTGCTCTCGTGTTTGAATTCGAGATTACCCCGACCCAGCAGCGGAACTGGGAAACATTTACCGGGCGTACCTGTTTTGACCGTCAGGAAATAATTATAAGGATATTTGCCGAGCGGGCAATGACCCGGGAGGCGGTCCTCCAGATTGAACTCGCCCGTCTAAAATATTCGCTTCCCCGCCTTGCCCATACCTATTCCGCTCTTTCCCGCCAGCGCGGCGGGCGGTATGGAACGAGGGGCGGTGGTGAAACTCAGCTCGAGCTGGACCGCCGGTCCATTCTTAAAAAAATAACCCGCATCCAGGGAGAACTCAAGGAAGTCCGGAAGGACCGGTCAACCATGCGTAAGCAGCGGGAGCGTATTTCAATTCCGTCCTGTGCCATAGTCGGGTATACAAATGCGGGGAAGTCAACTTTGCTCAATGCCCTTACGGGGGCCGGTGTTCTTGCCGAAGACAAGCTCTTCGCAACGCTCGATCCAACCACCCGGCGTTATGATCTTCCTTCCGGTCGGAAGGTTCTCCTGACCGATACGGTCGGGTTTATCCACGATCTTCCCCATACACTTATTGATGCCTTCCGCTCAACGCTGGAAGAGGCCTCTTTTTCTTCGGGGGTAATAATCATTCTTGACGCTTCCGATCCCGGTATTCATCTGCATTATGAAACTTCTTTAATGGTTCTTGAGGAAATCGGGGCACGTTCGCAGCCGGAACTTGTTGTGCTCAACAAGGCTGATCTTCTGGATGAGCATACCCGGGCCCGTCTTCCGGGAGATTTCCCCGGATCGGTCTTGATAAGCGCCCGGACCGGCGAGGGTTTTGAAACCTTTGCACAGTTGCTTGAATCTCTTGTTTCAGGTTCCGATCATGAATACAGCATTCCTCTTGACCGGGGAGATCTTGTTGCACGGCTTCACCGGGAGGCTTCAGTAGTACAGGTGGAGTACCGTGAAGATGATATTCTTGTTCATGCCAAAACGGATGGGCGGATAGCTGCTCTTTTGAGGGAGTATGAAAACCATGCGTAAAACCGGAAAAATACACGGTTTGACCGTTGCACTGCTCATTATTGCCGCGCTTTTTGTTCTGGGCATAGCCGCAGGGACCCTGTGGGCTTTCGCCGGCGGGCACGTGAACATACGTGCTTCGGAAGGCCGGCCCCTTTCTTCTTCTTCGGCCCGGGATCCCGACGCGGCTGCTGTGGCCGGTGATGATGCGAGTGGTGCTACCGCGGTGTATACCGAATTGGGGACAATCCGGGCGCCGACCGGGGATGACCGGCCGGTAACCGTGGTCCTCACGGTGTATTTTCCGTATCCAGCACGGGATATCGCGTTTGAAGAGGAGCTGGTAGGGAAGAACCGGGCTATCAGGCGGGTAATTTTGGAATGGTTCGCTTCGAGGAGTCTCGAAGAAATAACGTCCGCGGGTGAAAAGCAGGTTAAAGCCCGGCTTCTGGAAGAAATTAACCGTCTTTTTGTTCTGGGAAGCATAGACGTTTTGTATTTTGGTGATTATCTGGTACTGGAATAATTTTTCCCCAAACGGTGCAACCGTGGGTGAAGTGAGCTGTCCTATACAGCATAGGAGGATGGTATGGTTGGGATTGGTGCTGCGAATGCGGTGCCGGCCGCGCAGATACTAATTGCGGTAATACCGATTGTCGGTATTGTGATGGGCGCGGTTGTCGTATTTTTCTATCTTCTGTGGAGACACCGGCAGATTGTTCGCCAGATTCAGGCGGGAATCTACAAAAAACCGGTGTTTGATCTGTTATTCTTTTGCCTGCTGGCGGGGTTTTTGCTTGCGGGTACGGGATTAACGCTGTCTTTGCTGTTTTTCTTCCTTGAGGGACTCAGTTACGCCTTGCTCGGCGGATTGATTCCTCTTGCCTGTGGCGGAAGTCTTATCGCGTTTTATTTCATTGCGCGGACGAACAGAAAAGATAGTTGAAGCGCTCTTCAGATTCTATACCGGATCCACAACAGGAGGATCTTGTCCTGTGCGCTGACGTTCTCGCCGGAAACTCGCGGTCTTTTGCCGCGCTTGCGGAGAAATACCGCAAAAGAATTTTCGGTCTTGGGTACGGGTTCTTCAGGAATCCGGATGATGCTGAAGATTTTTTGCAGGATGTGCTGGTGAAGGTCTATATATCCATTGCATCGTTCCGGGGGGAATCGCGGTTTTCAACCTGGCTCATGCGGGTGGCCTATAACACGGCAATCAATTCCAAAAAGCGTAAGCGGGAGTATACCTCTCTCGCAGAAGACTTTGATGTTATTGATACCGCGAACAATCCCGAACAGGAATGCCTTTTGCACTCCTCGCGGGAAGCAATCCGGGAAGCTGTAGCAGAGCTTCCTGAACGATATCGTATTTGTGTCGACCTTTTTTTCTTCTACGATATGCCATATGCCGACATCAGCGAGGTTACCGGTTTGCCGGTAAATACCATCAAATCACATGTATTCCGGGCGAAGAAATTGCTGCGGAAACGGCTTGATGAAGGAGTTTAATGTGAAATGTTCCAATGCCTTTGAGCGGTATCTTGCGCTCGACAAACACGAGCGGGTTCCGCTTTCGCTCATGATTCATCTTGTCTTCTGTCCGGTGTGTCGCGCCGCGGTACGGCAGATGGCTGCTGCGGAGTATCTTCTTTCACATTCACTCGCGCCCCGGCCGTCCCGAAGTGTGTTGCCCGAAGATCCGGTTCTTACGTCAGCACTCGAGAAAATTACTGCGGCGGGTCTTTCCTATCCGGTATGTGAACCGGTTGCAAAACGGGTTTCCCTGCTCCGCTGGTTTCTTGTCGGTCTTTTTCT
>CAZVEL010000449.1:0-4896 GCA_964626305.1 uncultured Treponema sp.
ATGAATAGGACGGGAACCTTGAAAAGAGTGTTGCGACACGTTCAAGCACAAGTCGGTTTTCTTCGAGCAGACGGCGAGATTCCCGGGGTGAGAGTTCCCATGAGTCGGATGGGAAAATAATATTAGGGACTCGTACACGGTAGCGGTTGCCGTCCTTTATTACCAGGATGTCGCAGGTTACGGTTGTTTCTCCGCGGGCGTTTCGGCCAAGTACGTCGACTGTTTCAAAGATCACACGATACCCAAAACCGGGCTCAATTGCCTCAGGATCAGGTTCTCCCTTCCAGATGATTGAGCGGGGAGGGCGTCCTGTTCCTTCATGGCGTACGAGAACGGTATCTTTTCCTCCGTAAATTGTGACCGTCCATTGTGAGACGAGTGAGCGATCGGCGCATGAAAGTACCAGGACAGTTTCGTCGTCTTCACCGTCTCCGTCCGGTGAGAAGAGGGCGGGTTTTGCGCGTATGGTCGGTGGTTTGTCAGGGACAGGACGCAGCCAGGCCCGTTCGCTTCTGAGTCCGAGCGCAAGTGACACAGCCGGGGACGCATTTCCGGAGAGGGGGAAGGAGACTGACGGGGTGAGGGTCAGGTAGTCACGGCCAGAAAGGAGAAGTGCCAGTCTCATACCGCCAGTGAGTGCCGTAACGGTATCGGGAGAAAAATCTTCGCTCCGGAATTCAACTGATAGTCCGCCGAAAGGCGTCAGGGAGAATGTGTTGAAAAAAGTGAGAAGCCAACCGCCTGATGCGGAGAATCCAGGGAAAGGAACAGGGCCGTCAGGTCCTTCCAGCCACCGGTAGCTGATTGATGCGTCAAGGGCGAGTTGTCGGGCAAAGGCGCCAATGCAGCTGAAGGACGCGCGTGCGCCGTATCCGGTAACGGTGTCGTCAGCTTCTTCCGAGAGGGTAAACAAGCCCTCCAGTGACGCGGCGGTGATGAGTGTTTTTCCGGGCCATACGGGGAGTTCGGCGGAGGTATCAGCTGTCGCGGGGGTATCAGCAACCACGGGTGTTTTGATTCCCGCGGGCGTCTCGGCGAATATGTTTGTTGCTTCCGGGAGGAGCGACGCTATCAGGAACATCAGTGCTACTGCGTGGCAAAGTGCGGAACAGTTCACAGGCGGACTCCGAAGAAGACGGCGACACTGATTGAGTCGACGGGTTTGAAGGTTACCGGGATGGCGAGTTCGAAGGCTCCGACGCTGAAGGCGAGGCCGCCGGCCAGATAGGGACGCACAAAGATGTCGGTGTATTCGTCGGCCGTACCGGTGATGCCGATGGTGCCGGGGGTGTCGATGAGTTCGCCGAGGTAACCGGATACGTTGATGGGATCTTTTGAATCTATGGCGATTTCGGAGCGTCCCCAGCCGGCGTTTACGCCGCCTCCGGCGAACAGGGTCAGCGCTTCCAGGAAGGTGACACCGGTCATTGCACCGGCATTGCATGAAAGCAGCAGGGTCTCAATGGATGCTCGTATTGTCGGTTCCACGGATACGCGGGCCTCGAAGGGCGCGAGCGGGCCGGGGCCGTCGGGGTCAATCGGGATGGTCTGGGTTATTTCGTCAGCTTCAACAGTAACCGAGAGGGTCTGGTTTGCGAAGCCGCCTCCCAGGGAGAGGGTGAGTCCGTTCCAGGCGACGGGCCCGGTTCCAGGCGGGATTGGGGTGTATAGTGCCGAAAGGGATCCGGTTATGGATGTAACGCCGAAGGGGCCGGTGGTCGCGTCCATGTAGCCTGCGGTTCCCATGACGGATAGTCCGTCCAGGAGGAAGTAGAGCGGGAGGCCTCCCCGGATCACAAGAGGCTGAACGCATGCGCCGGCGTCCACGTCGCTTGTTACGTCGAGGCTGTCAAGTTCTGAGACGACAGCGGTCGAAAGCCAGGGGCTGTAATAGGCGGCCGAGCTCCCGAGCGCGAGAAAGGGCCGGGTTACATCGTGTACGCTCAGGGATGAAAGGATTGCCTGGGACGTGGCGTAAGAAGATCCGCGGAGAAAGTCGGGTTTTTCGAGGGTTTCTCCGGTCAGTTCGTCAATCTCGGTGGCAAAATCGAAAATGGACTGGTCCAGAATTTCCTGGAGGCCTGCCATGTCGGCCCCGAGAATGGGTGATTCGATAACAACAACAGGTTCAGCGATGAGCGGAGTGCCCAATCCGGCGGTGAGAAAAAAGAGCAGGAACAAGGCACGAAATCGGCATTGCAGCATGGAAAAATCCTCATTCTGGCGCTATACTTTACAGTATATCACACGGATTTGTTGTAACTGTAGGTTGATTTACCGTGTCTTGTAAAGGGGTATACCGGAATGAAAAAGGCCATACTATCCTTCCTTTTTGCGGCAATAATGCTTTCTTCCTGTAATTGGGAGCTTTCGGATGATGACGCTGATTTTGATGACGTTGAAATAACAACGCAAAGATTGACGACGGACGAAGTCGAAAAAATCAGCACATTCCGGGACGGCGTCCTTTTTAAGTATGTTGTCCGTCATATCTCTGACTCATCAGAGAGAACAGTTGACCAGGAGCAATTCTACACGGCCGACGGGTCATTACAGTATAGCTGGAAATACGGCCGTGATGCCGACGGGCGCGTGACGACCGCCGCCTACTATGGTACGTCGGGGGAACTTTCCCTGTATTTTGCGTACAAGTATGCTGCGGACGATACCGTAGCGACCCAGGCAAACTATAATGCCGCGGGCCAGCTCCTGTGGCTCCGGCGCTATTCCACCAATGGCGCGGGCGGCATCGAAACCGCGGCGAGTTATGACGGTTCAGAAGAGTTGACCGGCGCGCTCCAGTACTTCTACATTGATGAGCAGGAAGGCTGGAATATGGAAATCGCTTACGGGACCGATACCGGAACTCTTGCGGGAGATGTAACTGTTGATAATCCCGCGGCAGGAGCCGTTAATACGGAGGCCCTGGACGCGGAAGCGCGTCTTTCACTCACCCTTCCGGTTGTTGGACCCCTGCCCGCGCCCGCGATTCCTGATCCCCCCTCATCCGGCTTGCCTGTCGTCGGGTACCGCTTCTCGCTTGATGATGCGCACGGCAATACCCTCGTCGTTCTTGATGAAAACTATTATCCGCTTTCTGGAACCCGTACCGATGACCGGCTTGATTGCGCGGTCAGCGTCGAGCTTGAATACGACGACGAAAACCGTATCGTAAGCAAGGAAGCCCGGTACGGCTCAACTCTGGCACTCGGAATAACTCTCGACTATCTGGGTGATACGCTCTATCCGGTCCGGGTCGAGACTTCCGGAAAGTCCATGGTCATGCCGCTTGATTACGGCATCGAATACGGCGAGAACAATGAAGTTGTTTCGGTCGGTGTTTATTCCGGCGATACCCTGATACGCAATTTTGAGTACGATTATGAATCCCCCGTCGTTGATCCTCCCGTCCCGGCCGATCTCCGGGGCATGGACCCTTTCGCCTTCCTGGGCGACATGCTCACTGCCGGTGCAGATATCTCCGAATATGACGGAGACGGCGAACTCATAGAAACCTTTTCCGCAACGTCGGACATTGACGGCCTTACGGTTGAAGTACGATTACCGACTGATGATGGAGCGCCTGGCGGGGATGTTAATGGACGATTTCAGATTGTGTATGACGATGAAGGAAACTGTTCTTCCATCACCGCATACGGTACGGATGGCGAGGAAGCCTGGCGCGAGGAAATCTCGCTTTTCACCGATATGTGGGATGATCTTGATACTGCTGCCGCGGGAGCGTATGACAGTACAATAGAATACGGCGCAATGGTGGAAACCATGTTCTCCGGTGATGAGGCAGCAACTATAGCCGAGGTTCAGGAGAATTTCGTATACAATCTCATATTCTGATTATACGGTGGCGTCCCGGGCGCCACCGTCTGCCCTTTTTTCCGGTTTTTGTTTAGAATGATGCCCGCATGAACAACCCTCTTGATGTATTGCAGCGCGTTTTCGGATACGACCGGTTTCATCCACAGCAGGAACTGGTGATAAATCATGTCCTCGCCGGAAATGATGCCCTGGTGCTCATGCCAACCGGCGGAGGTAAATCGGTATGCTTTCAGGTTCCCGCGCTCTGTTTCGACGGGCTCACACTCGTAGTTTCGCCTCTTGTCTCCCTGCAGCGGGATCAGGTGGAGGCGCTTAAGGCAAACGGGGTTGCTGCGGCAGTGCTCAACAGCACCCAGTCGGTCGATGAAGCCGCGATAGTTCTGCAGGATATCGTCAATGGTACTGTCAAGCTCCTCTATGTGAGCCCGGAAAAGCTTTTTTCACCGCAAGTGTCCGGCCGGCTCTGTGACTGGAAGGTGTCTCTTGTCGCGGTGGATGAGGCACACTGCATTTCGTTCTGGGGTCATGATTTCCGGCCAGAATACACCCGGCTCGGCCGGCTTCGGGAGTTGCTCCCCGGGGTTCCCCTTGTCGCGCTTACCGCCACGGCAGACCCCGTTATACGGCGCGACATTCTTTCCCAGCTCGCGATTGGCGAGGATTCGGTTTTCTTGTCCAGTTTTGACCGGCCCAATCTTCATCTCGCGGTACTGCCGGGGCAAAAGCGTTTTGAACGCCTGCGTGAGTTTTTGAGTCGTCATGATAACGAGGCGGGGATTGTGTACTGCCTTTCGCGTGCGGGAACGGAAGCGCTTACGGAGAAACTTTCCCGCATCGGGTACAAGGCTGAAGCGTATCATGCGGGTATGAGCTCGGTGGCGCGGCACAAGATCCAGGATTCCTTTCTTCGGGACGAGACGATGATCATGTGTGCGACGGTTGCCTTCGGTATGGGGATCGACAAGTCAAATGTTCGCTGGGTGGTTCACTGGAACCTCCCGAAAAATCTTGAAGGTTTTTATCAGGAGATTGGTCGCGCCGGCCGCGACGGTCTTCCCG
>CAZVEL010000450.1:0-2141 GCA_964626305.1 uncultured Treponema sp.
TCCGCACACAGCATTGAGTTGGGATAATTTTTACGCCGCGGGCTTTGAAGACTGGGACCGAATGAATTTTCTCAAGGCCGCCCTGGTGTCCTCTGATAAACTGACAACAGTTTCTCCCACGTACGCAAAGGAAATACAACGACCGGAATATGGATTCCGTATGGACGGAATACTCCGTTATCGCAGCTCTGATCTTTTTGGCATTCTCAATGGTGTTGATACGGAAACATGGAATCCGGGGAAAGACAAACTCATTCCGGTAAAATACACCTCAAAAACCATTGAAAAGAAAGTTGAGAATAAAAAGGCCCTGCAAAAGCGAATGGGATTGAAAGTAGACCCCGAGGTTCCTCTTGTCGGCATGGTTACCCGCCTGGCAGACCAGAAGGGGGTTTCGGAACTTTTCGGTCCCGCCTACGGTTCGGCACACAGAATCTGTACTGACATTGATTTACAAATGGTAGTCCTCGGTTCAGGAGAACCCTGGTGCGAAAAAGAACTGTCCACATTGAACCACTCGCTCCCCAATTTCAGTGCATTTATCGGATATGACGATTCATTAAGCCATCTGATTGAAGCGGGAGCGGATTTCTTTCTCATGCCTTCCCGGTATGAACCCTGTGGGCTTAACCAGATGTATTCCCTGATTTACGGGACCATCCCTATCGTACGGAAAACCGGAGGCCTGGTTGATACGGTAGAGAATTATAACGAACAAACGGGGGAGGGGACCGGCTTCATTCTTGATCATCTTACCCCGCAAAGTGTGTATGATACGGTTGGATGGGCAGCATATGCCTGGTACAACAAGAAGGATCATATTTGCGGGATGCAGCTGCGCGGCATGAAAAAACAGTTTGGCTGGGATGTTTCCGCGAAACAGTATGAGGATGTATATAAAAATGCACTCAAAGAGAAGAAATGATACCGGAGGTTCGAAATGATCAAGTATTTGACCCGTTTGATCAAAGCCCTGAATGCCAACTCACATCCGGGTGATATCGCGCATGCGGTTGCACTCGGATTCCTGCTTGTACTGGTACCAAAAGGGAACCTGTTATGGCCATTCCTTTTCATACTGTTCCTCTTCATACGCATGAACAAGGGTGCATTCTTTCTCTCAATTATTCTTTTAACGTTCATTGTACCATTTGCCGACGTTCCAGTTGAACGATTTGGGGATTTTGTGCTCTCGCTGCCTCTCCTCCAGCCGGTTTTCACCGGGTTGTACCAGACTCCCTTTGTCGGGTTAACACGGTTCAACAACACCATGGTAGCAGGTTCCGTTTCGGTGGGTCTTCTTGCCTATATTCCGGTGTATCTTCTTGTTCGGCTTCTGTTGTCCGTATACCGGAAAAAGATTCAACCGCTCATAGCCAACAGCAAGCTGTACAAACTGATTATGCGGATTCCCCTTGTTAAAAAACTAACCGATGCGTCGGGAATCGGAGGAATGCAATCATGAAAAAAGAAAAAGAAATCAAACTGCCAGGACTGTTTAAGAAAAAATATACCGCCAAAAAGTACCAGAAAAAGATTCTAAAAAAGATATTCATTCTGGCGGACCGAACGCTCATTGAATCCATTGTTGTAGAATCAACAGACAAAAAAGGAAGACCGGTTTTTACCTTTGATTCCGCGAAACTGCAAGATCCCAAACAGGGTAAGAAACTCAAGTTAATCGCGAAGGAAATAAAAAAGCAAAAAGGCAGATTCAAATTTCTGAATATTCTTGTAGCTGTCGCCTGTGTAGTAGTTCTTCTGTTCGGTATAGCCCTGTTCAGAAATGTAATTGCACGGCGCCTCGTAACCGGTGCCTTCGAAGGTGCCTTCGGAGCTCAATGTGATATCGGATATATTGATGTAAACCTGTTCGATACCCGCTTTACGATGGAAAATCTTGCGCAGGCAAATCGGTCAAAACCAATGACCAATCTTTTTGAAATTGCTCGTTTCGATGTGTACTTCAATTTTCTTGAACTTACGCGTGGAAAGCTGGTAAGCGAGAATATGGAAATAACCGGAATCCGATGGGGAACTGAACGGACCACATCAGGAACACTGCCCCCAAAACAGGAAAAGGACTATATCAAGAAGAAGGAACAGGAAGATAAAAAGCCCAACCCGGTTGTCGCCTCGCT
>CAZVEL010000451.1:0-10425 GCA_964626305.1 uncultured Treponema sp.
ATGGTGTATCCGCAGCGGCCATGTGCGCCGAGATGACCCTGTACTGGCGCAGTAAGGGCAAGGGACTCATTGACCGCCTTAACGAACTCTTCCTTGAACACGGCTACTTTGAAGAAAAGGCCATCAGCAAGAACTTCCCCGGACCGACCGGTGGAAATACCATGAAGAATCTCATGGCCACATTACGCGAAAATGGTCTTACCACCGTTGCCGGGAAAAAGGTCGCAAGAATACGGGACGTCCTTGAAAACAGAATCTATGATCCGGCGTCTCCTGCAGACCGGCAGAGCGCAAATCTTCCGAAAAGCAATGTACTCCAGTTTTTCCTTGAAGATGGAACTGTGCTGAGCGCCCGTCCGAGCGGCACCGAACCCAAGATCAAGTTTTATGTTTCCTGCCCGATAGCGGTAGAAAACGGCGACCTCGACAAGGCCAAAGCTTCAGCCGGAGCGCGTATCGCGGCTATTGTGGATGAAATCAAGGCCATTCTCGCCAAAGCTTCCTGAGCCCATGGGACAGTATGACTGGCTCTACGCAGCCGATGCTCCCGGTATCTTTACGGCATTTGATACTGAAACAACCGGGCTTGATCCAAAACAGAACCGTGTCATCGAAATCGGAGCGATCAGGTTTGACGCATCCGGCATCATGGCTCGGTTCTCCGTACTCATAAATCCCGAACGCCCCATGCCGACGAAGGCCTCACGTATCAACGGAATTACCGATGCAATGCTCGCAGACAAGCCGGTCGCGGCCGAAGTATTGACGGATTTTCTTTCGTTTATCGGCACTTCGATTCTTGTGGCGCACAACGCACCGTTTGATATCAGTTTCATGAATGAGGAACTCGCCCGGCTCATGCTTCCGCCTATTTCAAACCGCGTGGTGGACACCCGTATTCTCGCAAAGGAAGTCTTCCCCGGCCTTCCCCGCTATGCACTCCAGGAGCTTGCGAAACACTTCGGTATCCAGGCAATAGACGCACATCGCGCCGAAGATGACGCACGGGTATGTTATGAGCTTTTCAGGGTGTGCCGGAAGAATCAGTCCCGGTAGAGCGCTTCCAGCAGGGTATGGTTCCGCAGCTTGCTGATTGCTTTTCCCTGTATTTGCCGTACACGTTCGCGGGTAATCCCCAGCAACTTTCCGGTTTCTTCCAGGGTTAGAGGCCCTTTGTCCGTGAGTCCAAAACGGAGCTTGATAATCTTCATTTCGCGCTCGGTTAATTCATTTAGCACATCTTCCATGGTTTCCTGGAGCGTTGCCGTAAACACCAACTCAAATGGCTCAACAAGAGAGTCATCACTGATAAGATCGGCAAGGCGGGTATTATTGTCATCGTCCACACTGGTATCGAGACTCGTGGTTTCCTGTGAAAGATTCATGATTTCCTGAATTCGCGCGGGAGGAATCTGGAGATAGTCTGATAATTCTACCGGACTCGGATCACGGCCAAGGTCCTGGGTAAGCTGTTTCGCCACAAAAAAACATTTGCTGATGGTATTGAGCATGTGAATGGGAATACGGATTATCCGCCCTTTGTCCGCCAGGCTCTTTATGATGGCCTGACGTATCCACCAGGTTCCATAGGTTGAAAAGCGGCAGCCGCGGGTATAGTCAAAGCGTTCGACCGCCTCAATAAGCCCGATATTTCCCTCATCAATAAGATCAAGAAGCCCGAGTCCGCGGTGCTGGTAGTTCTTTGCGATCGAAACAACCAGACGGAGATTCGCGGTTATCATGCGATTTTTCAGTTCACGGAGCATGGCTTCAAGCTTCTCCGCTTCCCGGACGTATGCCGGATCTGACAATCGTTCGGTGTAGGATTCCTTGAGGGACACAAGAGAAAGCTTGATATGTTGAATTTTCTGGCCTATTTCACGTTCGTCATCAATTGAAAGGAGTGGATATCGGGATATTTGCTTGAGATACAAGGCAAGCGGATCGGCATCATGGTCAGGTACTTTCTTTTTTGCCGGTGCACGACGGACAGCTTTCCTGCCGGGAGATTTTTCTTTTTTTTTACCATTCGCACTCTTTTCCGTTTCCATGTTGTCCTGTTCAATCCGGGAAGAATTACTCACCCCCGGGGAGCCTTTGCCGGATCAACCGGCTTTTCCTTGTTGTATACCATAAAATAGAGTTGTGATTTCCCGGAAAGTGAATCTGCTCCGAGAGTTCCAAGTGAATCGCCGAAAGAGATAGTTTCACCCGGACGAACGGTCATTCGGGACAAACCACCGTAGACATATATATAGCCATTCTTGGACTGTATGAATATCACCTGTCCGAAGCCCCGGTACGGGCCGGTGGACAAAACCGTTCCGGAAGCAATGGTTTTAACCTCACTGTTCCGGTCGGCCGTGATTGAAACACCGTAGATCTTTCCGGAAAGATAGGATATTTCACTTCCTTCAACCGGCCAGATAACGGTGGTATCAAGTTTTTTTGTCTTGTAGGTCCGCGGATCCTTAAGCGGTACTGCCGGTGCAGCCGTGATTACGGCTGATGTATCCGGCGAGGAATTCCCGGAAGCTTTGCCGGGTATGTACAGTACATCACCAATCCGGATCGTCGAACTCCGGTTCAGCTTGTTGGATGAAAGAAGATCCTCCACCGGAATTGAGAAACGGCGGGCTATGCCATATAAGGTATCACCCCGGGAAACCGTGTACACTCCGGGGATGCGGATCTTCTGACCTGCCTGCAGACGGTCAGGATTATCCAGATCGTTGTATTCCATGATTGCGTCAGCCGGAACATTATACTGCCTGCTTATTCCGTACAGCGTTTCACCCCGTTTGAGTATGTGTATCAAATCCTCGGCCCGCAATAACGCGGCAGCGAACAGAAACAGGCACAACAGGACCGGTTTCCGCATTTTTTTCGTAGTGTCCATCTGCTTGATTGTCGGCGTATTCATCACCAATCCTTATACAGTACCATAAGAAATCATGACATACTTAGAAGCTGGAGGAAAGGATATCATCAACCGTGGGAGGAAAAAGATTTTTCATTGCCTCCAGATCTTCAGAACTGACCAGGAATTCCTTGTCCTGTGCAATAAGCTCATTCGAGGAGCGGAGTTTTTCAAGAAGCCCGAAGACGATGTACGTCATCATAACCAGACCGGCACGGGGATGAAGATTAATGTATGCGGTAAATTTGTCGCGAGACAGGGCCATGACCAGGGAAAGATCGGTTACACGGACCGTCGCGGTACTCGGTGCATTCTTGAATATGGAGGTTTCACCAAAAGTAGCGCCCGTGGCAAGGGTGTTTATCTTTATCTCGTCCTTTTCATGCCCTTTTTTGAGTATCTCCACCTCTCCGGACAGTAACGTGAACAGGCTCGTTGAAATTTGCCCTTCCACGATTATCTTCTCACCGGGTTCGTACGAATACAAATCACAAATACCCGGTAAATCATCAAGGTCCGACCGTTCAATCTGTGAAAACATGGGAATGTCTATCAAGCTTGCGAACATTGCCTCAGGAAAAATATCAACCTTTTTCATGATTACTCCTGCAATACGTCTTGTAGTCCATAATAGCACATTTTCAGGTAAAAAAACGTTATAATACTACAGTATGAAGCGTATTTTGATCTGTATTGCAACATTATTTCTGATATTCCTGCCACCAGGGGCGTCTTTCGCCGAAGAACCAGTCCGAATTGTTCAGTCGATGAGCGGAAAGTGGTATCAGGTAGAGCGATCCAACTGGTCACAGTATCGCAACGGGAAGTACCTTGGACTGACACATCGGGAAACCAGGACAACTCTGACCGCCGAACCGGTACATGACGAATCAAGCCGGTTCAGCGGATTTTCTTATGTTCTCGAAGAAACCCTTCGGGATATGCGCAAATCGGCACGAAGCCTGGATGACATACACAAGGTCTCTTTTACCATGACACCGGATGGAAGAATGACCATTGCCGGTACCGATACCGGACACCCCCGGCTCAGGAATTTTCCGCTGCTTCCCCGTGACCCCGTACTACCGAGAGACCGATGGGAGGGTGAATCGGTTCGTATCGTTGATCCGTACAATACAGGAAAAAATACTGTTATGCCCATACAAGTATCCTACCAGTTTGCAGGAACCGAACAATATAACGGGGAGGAAGTATTCCGGATCAGGGCAAAATACGCAACACGAATAAACAAGCACATGACTATTCGGAGCGACGATCCCGCTCTTGAATCTGCAACTGGAACGCATGACATCGACATACTCGTGGCCCGTAAAACCGGAGCCATGGTTCTCATGCTCGACAGGCAGGATGAAACGTTTTACTATGCGGACGGATCATCAATTCGCTTTCGAGGCAGCACCGCGGTATTCGGGGAGGTGCCTGTTCCGGTGAATCGTGCGGCCATTGCCCGGTCCGCTTCTGCGTACGGTGTTACGGAACCCGATGAACAAACATTCATGAATCCGGATACATCCGTCCGGGAAAGTCTTGAACCAGCCCCGTTCATGATCGAAGAAACCGAACAGGGGGTCCGGCTGTCTCTGCGTAATATCCGGTTTGTTGCGGACAGTGCCGAAATTCTTCCCGAAGAAACGTGGCGACTCGATGCTCTAGCCGAAACAATACGTGCCATTCCGGAGGGACGGCTCCTGGTGGAAGGACATACGGCAGATGTGGGATTCCCCGCGGGAGAAAAGAAGCTCTCGATTGAACGGGCCCAGCGGATTATTAAGGAACTGTCTCGACGGGGGATTGCGGAAAACCGGTGCATATTTACCGGCTACGGCGGTACCCGGCCGGTCGCCGACAACAGTACCCCCGAAGGAAGGGCTCAAAACAGACGAGTGGAAATAACGATTCTTGAATAGAAAGTGTTACCGGGTACTGATGAATGACGTAAAGAACGCACCGATATCAATTCCGTTAATGACCGTTGGATCAGGATACAGCGACAGAATGTTGTTTCTCCCGTCCTGGAGATGGACAGAGCTAATGCCGTAGGATATGGAACTGTCCGCTTCAACAAAGGCCGCTACATGGTCCGCGGCCCGGATAAGTCGGCCGTCTACCGGATTGAACCGCACTTCATTAAAATGTTGTTGAAGATCATCGAATGACACAAATACCAAACGTCCCTCCTCGTCCAATATTCGGTTTTCAAATTCATTCGCCGTAAAATAAATAAGCTCATCACGATAACAGTTGTGCATGAGGGGCAACAGTTCTTTTTCGACGACACGATCTTCAATTTTTTTCACTATTGCGGACAGGTGATCGGTAGCCTGCTTGACCGGTGAGATGATGTCCCGGGTGACTGCTTCGGGAAGATCATGAAAAAGAGCTGAAAAGAAATTATTAAACCGGCGGGCAGGACAGAATTCGAGAGATTCACCCATGAGCAGCACCATGGTCGCAACAAAGAATGAATGCCCGAGGACACTGGTCCTTGGAACACGCGGCGTCTGATTCCACCGTGTCTGAAAGCGGAGTTGTTCGATCTTGGTAATAAACTGGTACAATTTTCCATGACCATATATTTCTGAAACACCAGCGAGATCCGTAAACTCCGCCAATTCTGCCGCAAGCTGTCCACTGATTGGATCCACACGGAACGGTTCGTTCACCCGTGCGATCATCTCCAGCTCACGAATTGCAGAATACTTGTGCGCGGCACGCATGACCTTCCATGACGTATCCCGGGTATCATCTGATGATCGCAGATAAACGGAAAACGCGTTGAGAAGTGGTCCGCCACCAAGCAATTGTTCATACCGCTCAACAATCCAGCGATTCAGCTTCTCGTATTCCTGTGGATACTCGGTCCGGAGCATGCGCTGAACCGGCGATTTTATATCACTCAGAGCAATTTTACGCAGAAGGTCAAAGAACACCCCATAGATGATACGGTCCCAATCAACCGGATTTCCGCGATCTTCCTCAAGTTTTCCCAGTACATAGGCAAGGACCGCGGTCTGGGCGGCTTTGTCCATCTCAACAACCTCAAAGGGGCGAACAAGATCATTCCACCGCTCTATGGAAAACGCTTCGAATATTTTTAGAACCATCTCCCGGGAGAACGGTCCACTGCAAGCCGGAAAGTTCAACTTGCACCCTTCTCGTACGGTTTCCCCGCAGAACGCGGGGCATAATCCCTGTCGCTGAAAAGAACCAGAGCAATGAGCGTGATTGCATAGGGCATAATGTTGAATAGTTCCGCAGGCAAGGTTTTCAACAGCGTAATGTCGCCTGCGATAATCGAAAAGGCAAGAGCCGTACCGAAGAGGATCGAAGCTCCGGTTATGCCGAGCGGGTTCCATCGGCCGAAGGAAACAACCGCAAGGGCAATAAACCCGTGCCCGTTTACCGTGGTCGAATTAAACTGGGTATTCGTGGTCAACACCAGACAGCCTCCGGCTAAACCGGCAAGAATACCGGATAGGAGAACCGCGGTGTACCGCATGTTTCGTACATTCACCCCCACGGAAGCAGCTGCATGGGGATTCTCGCCACAGGCACGGAGGCGCAGGCCTAATGGCCGCTTGTAGAGCATGAACCAGGTAAGAACTATTACCGCCAGAGCGATGTACGCTGTTGGATACACACCCGCGGGACCAGGCATCATCCCGAGGCGGAACTGGCGGGGCCGGGCCATCCTGAACAGGATTTGCGAGAGGAATATGGTAACACCGATTGCAAGAAGATTGATCCCGGTACCGGATACTGTCTGGTCTGCATTGAGTGAAATGGACGCGAATGCATGTATCGATGAAAACAGCATGCCGAACATGGCTCCTGCGGCCAGGGCAATCCATATGGACTCAGGACCCAGAACGGGCTCAAGGAAAAAATGTACGGTTGCCGCTGCAAAGGCCCCAAATACCATGAGGCCCTCAAGAGCGATATTCACCACTCCGGAACGTTCACAAATCATTCCCCCGGTTGCCGTTATCAGGATGGGAGAAACAAGCATGAGAATTGTCGGAATCTTATTCAGCAGTTCACTCATGTTCAACAACCTCCTGCACAACCTTCTTTTTCTGCGAGTATCGTATGAATATCCTGATACCAATGCGTACGGCAATAAAGACTACAACAAGCCCCTGGATAATGAAAGTGATTTCCTTTGGTATCCGATTTGATTCCATGAGCGGCTGAGCACTTGCCAGCATTCCGAACAGAAGTCCGGAAAGCAGGGTTCCGAAAGCCCTGCTGTTACCCACGAGCGCAACGGCAATTCCCGCAAATCCGTATCCGTCATTTCCCGCGAGCACCCGGCCAAAGCGGAATGATCCCAGCGCGACAATACCACCGGCGAGACCGGCAAAGGCTCCGGCGATTGCCATGGACAGTATGATGCTCCGGAAAACGGGAATACCGCTTGCACGGGCAGCTTCCTTGTTAAATCCGGTCGCACGGAGGCCAAACCCGGTACGTGTTTTTTCCATGATGAACCAGTACGTCAGAACAGCGAGCACCACGAAAATGATACCAAGATTCAACATGGATCCACCGGTAATCTTTTCCAGAAATGATGAGCGGAGCAACGCGGTCTCGGGAAACAACGGGGTACGGTACGTATTTGTGCCGGGTATACGCATTACGAAGATCCGCGAGGCATACAGGGCAATATAATTCAGCATTATTGTGGCAACAACCTCGGAAACCTGAAATTTCGCCTTGAGAAATCCGACAATACCACCCCAGCAAGCCCCGGCAAGAACAGCAAGTGCAAGTGCGACAAACCAGTGAACACCGGGAATCTGCGGCCCAAGAATTGCAACAAACTGTGCAACGGTGAGTCCTACAATATACTGCCCTTCTCCACCAATATTAAACAGGCCGCAGCGTGCAGCGAATCCCATGGAAAGACCACAGAGGATAAAGGGCATTGACTGTGCAAGCCATTCCCCGACATACCGGATATAAAACCGGTTACGGTCCAGATTGTATCCGGTAAGCACCTGAAGAATTGCTTTGTACATACCTGCAGGATTCCGCCCGACAACCACAATCAGGATGGTTCCACACAAGAACCCAAACAGCACAACGAGAACCGAAAGAGCTCCGTCAGACGTCATGAGAAGTTCGCGGATTGTTCGTCGCTTTTTGTCGGTACTCATGAGACTGTTTCCTCCGTTTGTTTCTCGTGTTTTGATCCTGCCATCATAAAACCGATTTCCTGCTCGTTAACCTCACCTTCATTGAAAACACCCGCGATTTCACCGTGGGTAATGATGGCGATCCTATCGCAGAGATTCATTATTTCATCGAGTTCAAAGGAAACAAGAAGAACCGCCCGTCCCTTGTCCCGCTCCTCAACTATCCGTTTCCGGATGTATTCTATTGCTCCGACATCCAGACCGCGAGTGGGCTGGGCAATTATAAGGACATCAGGAGACAAATCTATTTCCCGCGCAATGATTGCTTTTTGCTGGTTCCCCCCGGACATGTTCTTGACTTGCATGAGCGGCCCTCCGCCTGCCCGGATATCGTAATCGCTGATGAGTTTTTCGGCATGCTTGTACATAACAGTATAATCGAGCACCCCGAGTGGAGAGGAATACGGCGGTTTGTCATAATTTTTCGTTACCAGATTCTCAGCGATACTGAAATTCATGACGAGACCATGCCGTTGCCGGTCTTCTGGTATATGACCGAGACCAGCTTCAATGCGCCCCTTTATAGACAGGGGGGCAATATCTTTACCCCGGATAAGTATTGAACCTGATTCAAGAGGCAGCATACCTGTTACACCGTAGATAAGCTCTGTCTGACCATTTCCGTCAACACCGGCAATCCCCAGAATTTCACCCGAGCGGACCGACAGGGATATATCTTTTACCGCGATAAGACCCCGGCTGTTTTTTACTGAAATATTCCGCAACTCAAGAAAGATTTCACCCGGCTTTGCCGGTTTACGGTCAATATCGAAACGGACCGCCCGGCCAACCATCATTTCGGCAAGCTGTTCCTCAGTTACATCGGCAACCGGTACCGTATCGATACTCTTTCCGCGGCGGAGAACCGTACAGCGATCCGCGACTTCCTTTATTTCCCGTAGTTTATGCGTAATAAGGATGACCGTCTTGCCGTCACTCTTTAAACGCCGGATGATATCCATCAGCTCCCTTACTTCCTGAGGAGTGAGGACAGCGGTCGGTTCGTCCAGAATGAGTATTTGCGCATTTCGATAGAGGGTCTTGAGTATCTCTACACGCTGCTGCATGCCGACACTGATATCCTCGATTTTATCAGACGGGTTAACACTCAGGCCATATTGCTCTGAAAGTCTGGCAACCTTTTCTTCGGCTGCCGCCAGATCAAGCATTCCAAGACGGTGCGTGCATTCCATGCCCAGAACAATATTTTCGGTAACGGTGTAATTATGAACCAGCTTGAAATGCTGATGTACCATACCAATTCCGAGGTGGGTTGCCGCATTGGGATCCTTGATCTCCACTTCCTCTCCCCGTACCCGGATTGTTCCGTCGTCGGGGTCATATATTCCAAAAAGAACTGACATGAGGGTCGATTTACCGGCGCCGTTTTCTCCAAGCAGCGCATGGACCTCATTATCAAGAACGGTCAAATTGATGTGGTCGTTTGCTACCACACCTGGAAATATCTTGGTAATTCCGCGCAACTCGATTGCTGCAGGTTCCATTGTTTTCTCCTTGCGGGATACAGTACAAAAAAAGAGCTGCCCGGCATAGTAAACCGGACAGCCCGTTGAATCAGTCAGAAATCAGTTGTCCTTTGCTCCGAGTCCGGCGGGAACCGCCTTGGCATCAAGGGCCTCATGATACGTTGCGTACACTTTGATCTTGCCATTGATAATATCACGCTTGATCTTTTCGACCGCACCGATGATGTCGGATCCGAGCGCCTTGTTCCGGGAAGAATAACCTACACCATCTGCACTCATATCCAGAACAACAACCTTGGCCTCATAGGTTCCATCCTGTACCGACTGCAGGGCATATTCCGTTGACGCTTCAACTTTCTTGAGCATGGAGGTAAGGACGGCGGATTTTCCATCCGTGTAAACCCCTTCTTCATATTGATCGGAGTCAACACCGATGGCCCATACATTGCGTCCCTGGCTGCGGTATTCCTTGGCCTGGGCAATGGTGCCGTTACCGGTACCACCTGCCGCGGAATAGATTGCATAGACACCGGAATCATACCAGTTTTTTGCCTTTGCTTTCGCGAGTTCGGGTTTACCCCAGTCATTCGCGTAGTAGTCAACAATTTCAGCATCGGGAAGGACTGAAAGAATGCCCTGAATATAACCAACTTCGAATTTGGTGATAACCGCACCGGGAACACCGCCGATAAAGCCGAAACGGGGATTCTCGATTCCGTCCGCCTTTGCCTTAAGCGCTGCAATAACACCGACGAGGTAGGAACCTTCATGTTCGGCGAAGGTAAACTGCATGACATTC
>CAZVEL010000452.1:0-4107 GCA_964626305.1 uncultured Treponema sp.
TTTTGGAAAATTCCTCTAGTTTTTAGAGGTGCCCTTAAAAAATATATCTGTAGTGTGTTCATGATCATGTACCAGTATGATATCACTGGTATCATCACAACAAAGGCTGCGACCCTCAAAGGGATAGTCTTCATCGATTCTTGATAGAATTGCCTTCTCTTCGGAGAGCCCCCAGGGCGCCTGGGGGTTACCCAGGTAATACTCCGCCTGGTCATACGTACAGCGAACATCAAGATCTTCAAGGAGGGCTTTGTCTGTGAAATACTTCAGATTGATCCCCTGAAAATCTGGTTGTTCATAGTCCAGCTGAGAGAGATGGTTTTGAATCCATGTTCTTTTATCACTACTGGTATACAGACTTTGTTGATCGGATGGCAGGTTCCAGTGTTCTTCATACTCGATTCCGGATGTATGCCCTCCGGTATCAAAGTACGGAAAGCGGAAATACTTCCCGGGCCGAACCCTTCCGGCATCTGTATACAATGCTTCGATGAGATGATCGGTAATGTTAATTTCTTTGGCTGCTTCCGCTATGCTCAAATCCGAGAAGTGTCTATGCGTGTACGAGTGATTCCCGATATGAAAGCCTGCCCTGATTGCGGTGATTATGTCGGAATATCGTTTCTCGATATTCTCACCAATACAAAAGAATAGTGCCGGGATATTCCGGTCTTTCAGGTATCTTGTTTTTTTTGAGAAATCAGCACTTGGCGCATCGTCAATTGTCAGATAAGCTTTTTTCATTTTTGTCCTCGGGGTTTTTTATATGGTTGGTTGCTGATCAAAATAATCTTCCGTTACCTAGGTATTGCTGACTCATTTTATTGCAATCAGCAAGCTTCTGTGAGAATTTGTTCGTATTCCTTTTTTTGTTGTGTTGTCTCTTATAAAGGACTTGAACGATTCCATATCTGATTTGTCTTGACCAAAGTCAGGAACAATTGGTGTGTGTTGAAGAAGAAATAAAATATCTTCTTCTCTTTCATAATATTCATCCGCATTATATTCATCCATGAAGATATCGGAAAATCCCAGATCTTTGAAACTCCTTGCATGTTTCGCTGCCAACAGACCACTTGCTTCCATCATCTGATGTCTTCCAAAGTATTCCATGAAATTGTGCTTGTCCCGATATTCAACTTCCTGAGTCAGAAATATACCATTCTTTTTCAGAACCCGGGCGACTTCACCGGGATCAAATGGGCCCTGCCGCACTGAAATGATATCAAAGAAATCGTCGGGAAAATCAATTCGTACGGAAGCATCGAATTTTGCAAATCTTATATTGTCACGGCCTGATTTTTTTATGTTTTCACTGGCTTTGTCAATCATGCTGTTGGTAATATCGCTGCCGACAAGCAGACAGCATCTATCTGCATAAGGAATTATTTTCTCGCCGCTTCCGGATGCCAGGTCAAGCCAGATATGATCATGATTCAATCTATCTGCAACAAGTTTGTAGAAGTTCCATTTTTCGCCTTCGGTTTGAACATGAATATTGCTGAAATCCCAACCAATGGTCTTCCCGACTGATTCATACTGAAAATTATGTGTCATGATATACCTGCCCGTACGGTTATGTGCCGATTGCTTCTTTGTATTTTCCTGCGCGAACAACGACGAATCCGCCGGTTCCGTATCCCGTTTCGATACGCTTTGTGTCCAGGGTGTCTCCTTCGGGGAAGAGGCATTGAGTTATGTCGCCGATGGTAAAACCGGCGGCGCGCAGAGAGTGTAAAATCTCTTCCGTCGAGTAGAATGTCGCATGCTGGTAAAATTTATTGGTTTTCTTTTTTCCCTGATAGAGCCTTCCCAGATCGGTATCGCGGTCTATAAATGACAAAACAAGATGTCCATTCTTTTTCAAGATTCTGTTCGCTTCGGACAAGGTTTGAGCGGGATCGTCAACAAAACAAATCGTCGTTACCATCAGCGCGAAATCGTATCGTTCGCTTTCAATCGGCAACTGTTCGGCTTTTGCCTGAATAACCGAGATGCCCCGAGATTGAGCGATCTTTCCCATTCCCGGGGAGGGCTCCACGCCAACCGGTATACCGAGTTTTGAAGCGAATCGCCCCGTTCCAACGCCGATCTCTATACCGTTCCCGTTTGCAGGGATAGCGCCGAGAATTGCTGAGAGCTCAAGTTCATACACGTCGGAATGGTTTGTAAACCACTCGTCATATTCTTCGCTGTAGTGGTCATACGCGTTTTCTTCATTCATGGGCAATCATCCTTTACGCTTTACTTGTTTCTTTTTTGATAAAAAACGCCGCGGTCCTGTGAAACCGTTTCGATTTTGCCGTCGGCTTCCAGGACATCCAGATACTTGTTTATTTCATTTCCATGGAGTCCAAGGATTTTTATCAGGTCGTTCAGTGTGCATGGTCTACGTTCGATAGTCTCAATGATTGCTTCTTCCTTGTCGGTCCGGTATGACAGGATGTTTTTCCTTTCGGGGGCGGCCGCTACAATCTCGACGATATCTATGTCAAAAAAATCAACGACCCGTTGCAGTTCGGCTCTGGTCGCGGCGCGAAGGTCCTGTTCGGTTCCCGGTCTGTCAAGCGTGTTCAATTGTACTGAATCGGGCTTTATTTTTGTTATCAGTTTTTTCAGTTCGGCCAATTCGGTATCAGAATCATTATAGCCGGGCAGGATAAAGATCTCGAGCCAGATTTTTCCACTGAACTCCTTCCTGAATTCGACAAGGCCATTAATGTACTCTCCGAAATTCAAATCGTTCGCCGGCCGGTTCATCTTCTTGAAGACCGTCTCTGTCGCGGCGTCTAGAGACGGTAATACAACATCGGCACCGAGGATCTCCTGGCGTACCTGCTTGTCGTAAAAAAGCGTACCATTTGTCAACACAGCTACCGGAATCGTTGGTTTGCTATTCTTTATGAATCCCAGGACTTCGCCTATATGGCTGTTCAGTGTTGGTTCACCGGATCCTGAAAAGGTAACGTAATCGGGATCGGGGTTATTCTCGAAATACTGTGTCAGTTCACCAAGTATTTTATCAAGGAGAATATACTCCTTGCGTTCTGTCGTCAGTTTTGTCGTTTTACCGACTTCGCAATAGACACAGTCAAGGGAGCAAACTTTTTTTGGTACAAGATCGACACCGAGCGACATTCCAAGCCGTCTTGAGGGTACCGGACCGAATACATATCGATACATTTTTTTTCTCCTTCCCGGGATTCAGTCATAGCTCTTGCGTGTTGCTTCATCGCTCAATGACGGCTTGATCAGTTCTTGCCAGTCATCAGCTTGCCAGGTTTTCAGGTTTTCATGGGTTATCAGGTAATTCTGCGGAATGGGGTGTGTTCCGACAATGACCGGTACCCGGTACTTCTCTTCAATGAACCGCTTGAACTGGATGATGTACGGGCATGGAGGATATCCAACGATGAAACCTGTCGCGAAATGAATAACCTCCGCACCATTCTTGATCATCTCAGCGGGCGCGTACTCAATATTCCCTCCAGGGCATCCGCCACAGCCGGTGTACCCAACGAGCTCCAAGGGACTGGTTGCGTCATATCGTTCAAATGCTCCGTCGCGGTTGCGCATCGCCCTGAAACATTTTCCCCCGGCGCAATTTTTATATCGTTCACAAATGATTATTCCGATGTTCATACGGGCCTCTCCTTTTGTTGTGATGTACAGGTATTCTAATGAAACTGAAGGTTGTTGTCAGTTGTTCTGTCCTGTTTCATACGATTCCTTTATTTTAACATATCGTACCGTCATTTTTTCAATCTCTTTCATTTTTTCAAGCGAATCAGCGTACCAGGGACTGTTTTCATGTTCGTTGACGATGTGTGTAAAACTGGTATAGGCCATGGCCATTTCTCTGATCAGGTTTTGAATGATGTCTGGTGTATCTGAACGAGCGTGACTAGCGCCGGTGAGGGATTTCAGGTTCATCGAAAATGACTTCCATCTGGAAGGATGGATATTCTGAAATCGCTGTACTCCGTCCTTGTAGATTGTATATAATGACACTAGTGTCCAAAATAAATTTCATATAAGCTCCAACTGACCGAAACTATTTCCTGAATTGTTATAACCTGGTGGAGTTTCTGCAAACCAGTCGAACAA
>CAZVEL010000453.1:0-2219 GCA_964626305.1 uncultured Treponema sp.
ATCCGAACAGAAACATGTCTTTACATACTGCTAAATTGTATGCATTTTATGGAGATTTCCCATGGTAGCAATCAGAAAACGCCGAACCAGCGATCAAAACGATGGGGGAGCGGAACAGGCACCGGATCAGGCACAGCTCGATCTTTCCGGTGAAACGAACAAGAACCCGTCAGATCCGGGTCTTAACGCTGCGCAGGCGGATGATTCGTCTGCGGAATCGGCAGGAACCTTGTCCGCGGCGAAAACGGCGGATTCGCCGGCTGATGAGTCCGATTCGAGAGAACGGCAGTCGGGCAGGGGATCTTCCCCGTCAGATAAGCGGGTGGTTGTACGGTCCCGGGGAAAACGGCGATCGAATGATGGAAACGGTTCCCCACATTACCGTGACAATGGAAACCGTAATTCAAAAAAACAGCGTGAAAACTTTAACGACAACGGCTACAACAACAATCAAGCCTCACAGGACAATGAAAACAAGCCAAAACTGACTATTAACGAACTGACTCGTATGGGCATGCATGCGCTCCGCGATCTTGCCACCCAGTACGGCGTTCCCCACGAAGATATGGTCGCCATGAAGAAGCAGGAAATCATATTCCAGATTCTCAAGGCCCATACCCAGCATGGCGGCATCATTTTTGCCTCTGGATCTCTTGAAATTCTTCCCGACGGATACGGATTTCTCCGTTCACCACAGAACAGCTATCTTCCCGGTCCGGACGATATCTATATTTCACCGAGCCAGATACGTCTTTTTAACCTGAAGACCGGTGATACGGTTTACGGTCAGATCAGGTCTCCCAAGGAAGGGGAACGTTTTTTTGCCCTTCTGCGTGTTGAAACTGTCAATTTTGACGATGTGGTGGAAGCACAGAGCCGCATACCTTTTGACAATCTGACACCACTGTATCCTGAAGAAAAACTGAATCTGGAAACTACCAGTACTGAAATTTCCACCCGTATCATGAACCTGTTTTGCCCCATCGGCAAGGGACAACGCGCGCTCATTGTCGCGCCGCCGAGAACCGGTAAAACAATCATCATGCAGCGGATCGCGAACGCGATTACCACGAATCACCCGGAAGTCTACCTCATCGTCCTTTTGATCGATGAGCGTCCTGAAGAGGTGACCGACATGGAACGCACGGTAAATGCCGAGGTTATTTCGTCAACTTTCGACGAACAGGCTACCCGGCATGTTCAGGTTGCCGAGATGGTTCTGGAGAAGGCCCGGCGTCTCGTTGAGCACAAACGCGATGTCGTCATTCTTCTGGACTCCATTACCCGTTTAGCCCGTGCCTACAACCAGACGGTACCGACCTCGGGCAAGGTGCTTTCCGGTGGTGTCGATTCAAACGCCCTTCATCGGCCCAAGCGTTTCTTCGGCGCGGCTCGTAATGTTGAGGAAGGCGGAAGTCTCACCATCATCGCAACAGCGCTTGTGGAAACCGGAAGCCGCATGGATGAGGTTATCTTTGAAGAGTTCAAGGGTACGGGTAACATGGAAATCAACCTTGACCGAAAACTCTCGGACCGTCGTCTTTATCCGGCCATGAGCATCAAGAAGTCCGGTACGCGAAAGGAAGAGCTGTTGCTCACCGAAGAAGAACTTCAGAAGATATGGGTGCTCCGCAAGGTTATCAACCCCATGGATGACACCGAAATCATGGAGCTCCTTCTTGACAGGATGAAGAAAAGCAAGAATAATGAGGCATTCCTCAAATCCATGAATACCGGCTCCGCCGCCATGGGCTGAGAAACTGATTTATTATATACCACTGGAAGACAGTGATGGAGGATACTATGAAAGAAGGTATACACCCCGCATACAATGAAACAAAAATCACCTGTGTGTGTGGAAATGTTATTGAAACACGCTCAACAGCGAAAGACATCAGCGTTGAAATTTGTTCGGCTTGCCATCCTTTTTACACCGGTAAGCAGAAACTCGTCGACTCTGCCGGTCGTATTGACCGCTTCAAGAAGCGCTACAATATCAAGGACAACTGATCCGGCAAACAAAGCTGCCCCAACGGGCGGCTTTTTTTTATTTGTGTTCGTCACCGTAGCGGTGTACACTTCTTTTCATGATGACACATAGCACTGAACCGGTTGTATTTTGCCATGGGCTTTTCGGATGGGGTGCTGATAAATTCGGCGGGGTTCCTTATTTTTTATCAGTGCATCGTCTCGTAAAAAAATACCCGGACCGCCTCCCT
>CAZVEL010000454.1:0-3169 GCA_964626305.1 uncultured Treponema sp.
CAACGTAAAACTCCAGGTACAGTACGGGCAGTTAACCGAATCCCAATGGGGTATGTTCTCCGATGATCCGATGCGCTTTGGTGACACGGTAATCGGCGCGAAGCTCCTGGCGAATATTTTTTATCTGCCATTCGGCTATTTGCTTGGTCCTGACTGGTCATGGCTTTCTACAAGTCTGGCGCTTGGAGCCAACTATTCCTATTTCACCAAATCGCAAAGCGGTAAACCGCAAATGCTCTCTGCAGTGCTGGCTCAGCTCGAATTCCCCCGGGTTACCGTTAATAAATGGAAAATGTTCAGAACTTACGCGCTCTACACCGAATTCCAGCTCTGGTTTGTACCGACCGATGTCGACACAAGCGTGGTAGATGTGGACACCATAATTCCTCATGTGGCGGTTGGTGTCAGGGTCAATGTATTCTGATCCGGAGGTAAAAATGGCTATGGCTTACAATATGCTACGAAAAATTATGCATGGAGTCCTGTGTACCGGGATGATGCTTGCGGTAGTGTTGCTTTTCTCATGCAAACTGGGTCTGGGAGGCGAGGTGGACCTTGAGGCACCAGTTCTGGACGTTACCAGTCATGAAAATCTTGACTATGTTGGGGTTCCCTTTGTTCTTTCAGGAACAGCCCGGGACAATGTACGGGTAGAAAGTGTTACTGTGTATGATGGCAGAACCAACGAAGAATATGGAAGTGCTCGTATTGAAGATGAAAAATGGTCCGCCGAACTGACACTTCCCGAAGGTGACACCGCCATCCGGGTTGTGGCAAAAGACGGACCCGGCAACAGCTCGCATGAGTCCGTGAAACAGATGACACTCATGGTGGATTCCACCCCGCCGGTGATAGAAACCGTGGAGATAAGCAGGCCGGGCGGCTGGATTTACTATTTACAGGAACGGGAAAAACTTTTTGACGCCGATGAAAGCACGTATGACAATGTGGACCTTTTCCAGAATGAACAGTTTACTCTTTTTTCTGAATTGGACGATGATTCCCTTATTGATGAAGCTACGGTCAATCTTCTTGATCCAGATGGCAATGTTCTGTTTTCAAAGGTGTCGAACGCATCGTCACGGTATAATCCTACCTGGACAATTACCCGGGAGGATCTGACCGAAATAGATTCTTCGTACGGTTCTGGTCGTCATTACTTCAGAGTAACCGTTGATACCCGGGATGCCGCGGGAAATACCGTTGGCAACCATGACGTAAACACCGACCAGTTTCTCTGGCTCTGCTGGTATCCTGAAACGGATACACCGAATATCAATCTTTCTGTTGGCCCGAGCGGGTCAATAACTGTTCCGAAAGACGGTAACATTCCAGTGGAATTCTGGGATGATGACGGGCTTGGTCTGGTCCATGCGGCGCTGGTTCCCGATGCCGATTGGGATGGTTTGACCGGTTCAACCGACGAAGCAAAGATGGACGGCCTTATTGCCGACGATGACCGGGCCGATTTTCTCGGCTCCCCGGTTTCGCTTACCGGAGCTCCGCGGCAAAAGGTGGTAACCATGCCGGCCGGAACCACATCCGGTTTTTTCCGGCTGGTTTTGCTGGCACAGGATAAAAAAGAGTCTGCTGACGGAGTCTGGTATGGTCGCAGCGTCCCGGTTCAGGTAACCGATGAAGAAGTTCCAATTGTTATCATTGACAATCCGGCGGAAAACACGTTCCCGGAAATAGATGGAAGCGATGATTTTACTATTGAAGGTTCGGTTATGGACAACCGGGGTGCCACCGTGTTGCGCATTGCCTGGATTCCGAACGGTAGTACCGGGGGTGCAGAATCGCAGCTTGAAACCGTGAAAACAGCGCTTTCCACGAGTACCGTTGCAGATGGAGGCTCCGAGACACTCCCGAACGGTGCCGTGATTCGCGGGGTAGCACTTGATGCTCCACAGCCTGAAACAGTCGGTTCGAGAACCTATTCAAAACGGGAATTCTCCATTGCTTATAACATTCTCAATGATTTCATGTATGACGGATCAAACGAGAACGCGGAAAAGCTCTTTGTCTTTTATACCAATGACGAAGACAACAACGAGGAGTGGCATACGTTCCGCCTGCCCGGAAACACACAACCACCGACTGTAAACTTTAACTATCCAGAAAATGATCTCCAGGTGCACAGCACGGATTCGGACTTTGACCTTGAATTCGAGATAACAACGCCCGGAAGCCTTTCGCTGGATTCGGTTACGCTCGAAGATACCTCGGAGAGCCCTTCCGTTTCGGAAACGTATGCACAAACCGGTTCCACGTATAGTATGACAAAAACAACCGGCAATATGACCGGCTGGGCTGATCCGGAGCGAAAAACCTGGACAGTAACGGCTACGGATATTCTCGGGAATGAAATTACGCAAACGCGTACCGTTATCTTTACCGCGGTTCCGGTTCTGGATCATATTACCTCCGGTGTGGTTGACGGCACGTTCAAGACTGGAGATGTAATCATGCTCCAGGCGGTGTTCTCCAATTCCGTCCGTGTTACCGGTACACCTCGGTTACGTCTGCGGTACTCGGGGTCAGATACCATCGATAAATACGCGGAGTATAACGGCGGAACCGGTACGAATACCCTGTATTTCCAGTTTGAGGTACCAGCGGGAGCCGATTCAGAGGATCTCTGGTCCTGGACCACTCCCATCGATCTGAATGGCGGTGAAATACTTTCCACTGAAGGAAGCGGCACTGACGCGCTCCTCCCCGGTGTGGAAGGACATCCCGAATTCGCTGATGGTGATGGAAACAATTTACAGGACAACAAGGAAATCGCCCTCGATGGCGTGGCTCCAACAATAAGCAGCCTGGCCTTTGCAGATGAGTGGTATCGGGAAGGAAAAACCATTACCGTTACCCTGACGCTTAGTGAATCGCCCCTTGTTTCCGGTGATCCGGACATCCTTCTTGCGAACGGAGCGCTGCGGGCTTCTTTTGTACGGACACTTGGAAATACGGTGATTTTTGAATATGACGTGCAAAGCGGTGATGACATGGACTCAATCACCTGGAACCTTACCAGCTGCCTGGAAAGTGCCGATCTTGCGACCATTACCGATGTGGCCGGGAATCCGCTTGTGCTTACCGCTACCGGTACCGGTTCATCGGGTGGCATTGATACGATAGTTCCTCCGGTCCCTGTGTTCTCCAGTCC
>CAZVEL010000455.1:0-3636 GCA_964626305.1 uncultured Treponema sp.
GGCGGTAGACCACCCTCCGCCGTTGCAACGGTAAGAGTATCGTAATCAACCATATCCCGTTCAAGCCGGCTGTCAAATATGCGGTGGGAGAGCTCTTCCATATCCATCCAGAAATTCCTGTGGTCAGTAGCCACATGTATCGGCCAGGTTCCGTTGGTAAGCGCAAGGGAAATCCCCTCATCGCAGTGATAATCATCTTTTACGATTCCGAAGAAGATCCGCACAAGCACAGCCAATACCAGCAGTACCAGCAGTATTGTGCGCTTCTTGCCGAGCAGTGTGTTTATGGTCATTTCTTTTGCTCCTTGATGATGTATACTGGACGATTTTTTGTCTCAAGATAGGTTTTTGCGAGATACTGCCCGAGGATACCCATGGCAAACAGTTGTACTCCACCGATAAAAAGAATGATGCTCAAGAGGGAAGGATATCCAGCAACCGGATCGCCCCAGAGAAGGGTTTTTACAATTACGATACAAATGGTTATGAATGAGACCAGGCAGAAAAGGATACCAATAATCGAGGCAAAGATGAGCGGCGCGGTTGAAAAGGCGGTAATGCCTTCCAGGGAATAGAGGAAGAGTTTCCAGAACGACCACTTTGTTTCACCGGCAACCCGCTCAATGTTCTTGTATTCAAACCAGCGGGTTTCAAAACCAACCCAGGAAAAAATACCCTTGGAGAAACGGTTATATTCCTTGAGGGATAAAATGGCATCAACCATGCGTCGGCTCATGAGGCGGTAATCGCGCGCCCCGTCTACAATATGCGCGTCGGAAATTTTCGACATGAGCCGGTAAAAAGAACGGGCAAAGAAGGAGCGGATAGGCGGTTCGCCTTTTCGGGAAACACGCCGTGTTGCCGCGCAATCATAGTCACCGGATTTGACCGCCTTATACATGTCCGGAAGAAGCGACGGGGGATCCTGGAGATCGGCATCCATTACGGCGACGAACCGTCCATGCGCCGCTTCCAGACCCGCGAGCAGAGCGGCTTCCTTGCCGAAGTTCCGGGAAAAAAATACATAGCGAACATCGGGATCCTTCCGAGAAAGGCCCCGGATTACTTCCCGTGTTCCGTCTGTTGATCCATCATCAACCAGAATAAACTCGAACGAAGCTCCGGGAATTCTCTGTTTCAATGCCGCAAGTTCGGTGTAAAGATGCGGAAGCGCCGGCTCTTCGTTATAACAGGGAACAACTATGGATATCTCACACTCATGCATCAGGGTCTTTCTCTCCTTATGGAAGCAGTCATCCGGGTGCGTACTTCATTGTATCACATAAAAAAGGAAACCCGCCAGAAGGCGGGTTTCCCGATACTGCTTTTTCGTTGCCGGAAAAAAACCTTAGCCGACGACTACCTTGAGTTGTACTTCGCCTGTTCCGGGAGAAACGAGGGTTCCGTCCACGGAGACACCGCCGGAAACCACCGACACGGTGATTTTTCCCGCGGGGTCGCGGTTCTCAATGTCGATGACATATTTACAGCCACGATACGTCCGGGTAATGGTTGCGTTCTTCACATGCGCGGGAAGCCGCGGTTCAACACGCAAGCCCTTGTGCTCGGAACGGATACCGCAAATCCACTGGGACAGCGCGACAAAGTTCCACGCCGCGGTTCCGGTGAGCCAGCTGTTCTTGGCTTCACCGTGGCGGCGCGCGGCCTTGCCAGCGACCATCTGTGCGTATACGTAGGGTTCCAGGCGGTGAATTTCGCTGATGTCTTCAAGGAATGCCGGAGCGATTTTCTTGTAGTATTCCCAAGCATTCTGCGGGCGGCCGGATGCGACCTCTCCGATGATTACCCAGGGGTTGTTGTGGCAGAAGATACCGGCATTTTCCTTGTATCCGGGCGGATAGGAGGACACTTCACCGAGTTCGACGTGGTAATCCTTGTAGGGTGGGTCCAGTATGACAATACCGTACTTGGTGTCGAGGTGCTTTTTCACACTGTCGAGCGCCTTGATGGGGTAGCCCTTGTCCGCACCGATCTGCGCCATGGAGCCAAACCCTTGCGTTTCAATGAATATTTTTCCGTCTTCACATTCTTTTGAACCGATCTTGTTTCCAAAGTCGTCGTAGGCACGAACATACCATTCACCGTCCCAGCCCTGTTCGCAGATCTTTGCAGCCATTTTTGCAGCTTCTTCCTCGGCAAACTTCGCTTCGGCTTCATCGCCAAGCATGCGGCACATGGCGGCATATTCGGGCGCGGCATAGACAAACATCTGGGCAATCATGACCGACTCGGCGTTCTTTCCGTCCTTGTTGGTACTGGTCTGGAAAGAATCGTTGGGGTCAGTGCTGAAACAGTTCAGGTTGAGACAGTCGTTCCAGTCGGCGCGGCCGATGAGGGGGAGCCCGTGGGGTCCCAGATGATCAACGGTGTAGCGGAAGGACCGCTTGAGGTGTTCGAACATGGACGCCTTGTTGGTTTCGCTGTTGTCGAAGGGCACGTCGACCTTGAGGAAGTCCACATCTCCGGTCTCACGCAGGTAACCACCGACACCAAGGATGAGCCAGAGCGGATCATCGTTGAAGTTACTGCCGATATCGGCGTTTCCGCGCTTGGTGAGCGGCTGGAACTGGTGATAAGCGCTTCCGTCCTCGAACTGGGTGGACGCTACATCGAAGAGACGTTCACGCGCGCGGGAGGGAATCTGGTGCACGACGCCGAGCATGTCCTGGCTCGTGTCGCGGAAGCCGATACCACGGCCGATTCCGCTTTCAAAGTAGCTGGCGGAACGGGCGAAGTTGTAGGTAACGATACACTGATACTGGTTCCACACGGCCATGCGGTCGAGTTTTTCATCCCCGGTCTTGAGGGTAAAGTTGGAAAGAAGTCCGTCCCAGAGTTTTTTGAGCTCGTTGAACGCCGTGTTTACCTGCTCGGGGGTTTCAAACCGCTTCTGCAGGGCAACCGCTTTTTCTTTGTTGATCACGCGCATGGCCGGGTTGGTCTGGAGAAGACCGGCGGACGCGGGAGCGCAGCCGTTTTCACCGGCCCATTTCTTCTTCTCGTCCATTTCAATGTAGCCGAGCACAAAGATGAACGTGCGGGATTCACCAGGAGCAAGATCAATATTGATACGATGGCTCGCAACGGGAGACCAGCCGTCGGCAACAGTGTTTTCACTCTTGCCGGCGATTACGGTGTCTGGTGCATCGTAATTGTTGTGAAGCCCGAGGAAGGTCTCGCGGTCGGTATCGAATCCGTCAATTTTTGCATTAACGGAGTAGAAGGCGAAGTGATTCCGTCGTTCTCGGTACTCGGTCTTGTGATAGATCGCACTGCCGTCAATTTCCACCTCGCCGGTGGAGAAGTTGCGCTGGAAGTTCGTAGTGTCATCAAGCGCGTTGTAGAGACACCATTCCACGAAGGAAACAAGTGAAATCTGCTTTTTTGCGCTGCCCGTATTGGTTAAAGTGAGCATCTGAACTTCGGCATCCTCACCATTGGGAACCATGTACAAGACATCCGCCTTCACATTGTTCTTTGACGAGGAAATCTTGCTGTAGCCGAACCCGTGCCGGCATTCGTAGGAGTCGAGCTCAACACGCATGGGCTTCCAGCCGGGATTCCATACAGAGTCCCCATCCTTGATATAAAAATACCGGCCGTTGTTGTCGAGCG
>CAZVEL010000456.1:0-4291 GCA_964626305.1 uncultured Treponema sp.
GTTTTCCCTGGAGGCTGTCCGGCACGTCGCCGGACACAATACGCCGGGCAAGCCCTTCAACGATCGCGGTCTTTCCCACCCCCGGTTCTCCGATGAGTACCGGGTTGTTCTTGGTACGACGGGAGAGCACCTGCATGACACGGCGTATTTCCTCGTCACGACCGATGACCGGGTCTATTTTTTCCTGACGGGCAAGCGCCGTGAGATCCCGGCAATATTTTTCGAGACTCTGGAAGGTTGCCTCCGGGTCTTCGGTACTTACCCGTTGTCCGCCGCGGATGTCCTTGAGCACGGCAAGAACCGTATCCTTTGTGATACCGCGGGAACGGAGCAGCTCACCGGTCGCGTCGGACGCCTGACACATGGCAAGCATAAGATGCTCCGTTGATACATAGTCATCTTTGAGATTGGATGCTTCCTGTTCGGCCCGGGCAAGCATCTTACCGGTAGCTTGCGAAAAATAAAGCTGGGCAGCATCGCCCTGCACCCGGGGCTTCCGGTTAATGCGGTCGTCAAGTTCCGTACGGAGCTCATCGAGCGAAGCACCAATACGCTGCACAAGAGGTGGAATTATTCCACCATCCTGGGAAACGAGTGTTTGCAGAATGTGATCATTTTCCACCTGGGCATGATCCAGTCGCTGGGCCACCGAGGTGGCGTCCTGGAGGGCTTCCCGGGCTTTTATCGTATATTTATCGAGGTTCATGCTTTAAATATAGCAACGGACCGATACTATCGTCCATGAATTCCGGAACGACACTCAGAATTTGGGGATTTTTGTATTGTCTTTGTCCTTGGGAAAATTCTTGTCTATGTATTCAAGACATTGAATAGCAACCTGCTGGGCATGCTCATACCATATCCGGTACAATTCATTATCAACAACATTCGGATACGGCGCTCCCTGAACATCGGAAACGAGCTGTTTTAATATTTCATATCCTTCATGATCGATTTTTTTCATGGTGTCATCCTCCTGAAGCCTTATTTCTCATTATAGGGTGAATCGATGTACAATTCCAGTGAAAGAAGCATTTTTCTCTTCATTGAGCATTTTGCTGCCGGCGAGTACACACTGACGAGCATGAATCCACTGTTCTGAAAGACGTTTTGAAACTTTGACCATATCACTGGAGGTAACCGAGAGAATTTGCTCAACCTTCTCTCTTCGGAGCGTATCGGTAATACCATACATGAGACGCACAAAGGCGGTAAAGCCCTTGTCCGCCGGTGAACGCGGCTGCACTTCACGGCTGTAACAACCGGTTATAAGCTTTTCAAGGGAACCGGAGTCCACTGGTATCCGGGCTGCTTCGGACAGGGACTGATAAAACACATCGAGCGAAGCAAGTGGAGACGGATCCCGATACGACGAAAAAAGCAACAGTCCTTCAAGAACATCGTTGTGACAAAACGCTCCGTATGCGCCTCCTGCCATGCGGATGCGTTCCCATAAGGGCCCGCTTGAAAGATAGTGGGAAAGAACGATTTCAGTTCCCACATGCGGTTCGCCCAGGCGGGATGCGGAAAGTGTTGATGCAGCGAAGCCCACCTGAAGAGGACCCTCAATCAGCAAACGGCCCGAGCCGGTAACCCCGTTGGTTATGATGGAATACAATGATTCTTCCGGAAGGGTCGCCGCCGGTGCGGGCGGACAACAGCTCGCGGTGTGGGGAGCGAGCGCTTTTTCAGCTCGCGATAATCCCTTGCCTGTTCCGGTAAGGGATATGATCATCCCTGAAGCAAGGACCTGTTTCAGGAGCCCGTGCAGACGTCCTGAAAGGTCTTCAGTTCCAGATCGATCACGGCAGCCGGTATACACAGTACGGACATATTCAAGCTGGGTTATACCATTCCAGATTTCATCCACTGCCTTTGAACGGCCGGTAAATGCCGCGGCAAGAGATGCCGCATAATGATGACCCGCAGGCGCAAGGGAAGACTCAAGATCGTTGCGATATTCTGCAACAATATCCTCCAGACGATCCAGATCGGAGAAATCCGCTTTCCCGATGTACCGGAAAAGGAGGTCGATGGCCGATTCCGCCAGTTCCTCAAGCATCTTTACCCGAACAATAAGATAATCCCGGCCGGTCGCACCGGCGGGAAGAGCTTCCGGTCCCGTATAGCCGGGAACGCTGGAGCTGGTAAAAAGCATGGTTCCCAAGCCGCCGGTGTACCGTGCGGAAAGCGCTGAAGCTTCAATCCAGGTAAGACCGTCCATGCCGCATGACGTGAGTACCGACGCAAGCAGGGGTAACAGGAGATACTCCTGTGGAGTCAGGGTGTCTACCGGGAAAGCAATTTCCATGTAGGTAATACCGTTCGTGGGCAATTCATGGCGTACAAGCGGAACCGGGCCAGACCGGCCGATATCCGATGGTACCGTTTCGGTCAGGGCGGGGAGATCCTTCCGTGACACATGGGGGATTGTTCCTAGCACCTCTTCGGCATCCGGAACTTCCTGTATCCGTGCAAGCTCTTTCTGTTCCGCAAGGAGCCGTTCCTTTTCGGAACCATTGTCTCCGAGTGCCTTCTGTACAAAACAGGATAACCGCTCATCGAGTCGTTTTCCATAATCGGGATCAGGATACACAACAACCAGATCACGGTGATTGTTTTCAAGAAACCATTTTCTCACCAGCAACTGAATCCGTTCAGGATTCTCAATGAGACGTGTCTTGACTGTCTCGAAAGCAGGTATGTATCTGAGCGTACTGTCCGGTCCGAATCCATGAATCCAGCCCCGGAGTGCACGACGCATATGGATGAGCGCAAAGGGACCGTGGGAACGCCTGATTTCACGATTGGCGAAATCCAGCGAATGCACCGCGGCTTCCAGATCCTCGCGGGGAATACTGTTCTCCGCAATTTCTGTCAGCACATCAAGAATGGTCTTTTGTACCTTCCCCGCACCCGCCCGCCGTACACCCCGGAGCCCAGCGCTGAAACACAAATAACGCAGTTCGGTTTCGAGACCACTCGAGGGCGCGACATCTTCTCCCAGCGTCGAAGCAAGCAGGGCCCGGCTCAAGGGGGCGCCATCATGACCGAGCAGGATTTCCGAAACCAGATTCGCCTCCATGAGGGCCTCGGCATCCGATACCTCGCCGAGAAGCCAGTTCAGATGAACCGTGCAGCGCTCGCCGTCATCATCGGTTACCGGACCGGGAACATACAGGGTCCGCGCTTCTGTCCGGTGGTTAATCGGGAAAATCGGCTGAACAGCAGGAGCTTTAGAAAAAGAGGAAAGAAAGCGGTCCTGCAGGAATGCAAGCTGCTTTTCAGTGGGAATACTGCCATACAGAAAAATGCGGCAATTTACCGGATGGTAATAGTTCCGGTGGAATTCAAGAAACTGGTCGTAGGTCAATTCGGGAATTACGGCAGGATCTCCACCCGAATCATGGGTATAGGGCGTTCCTTCCAGGATTGAGCGGATGGACCAGTCACCGGCAATGGTATCAAACGAGGAATAGTTACCCCGCATTTCATTGAACACGATTCCCTGTACTGTCGCGTTTCCCTCATCGTCGAATTCAACACGATGCCCTTCCTGCCGGAATATCCATGGATCAAGCAGCGGAAAAAAAACTGAGTCGCCGTACACGGCCATAAGATTGAAATAGTCCGCCTCAACCATGGAACTGGCGGGGTACACCGTCTTGTCCGGAAAAGTCATGGCATTTAAAAAGGTCTTGACGCTCTGTTTTGCCAGAATAAGAAAGGGATCCTTCAGGGGATAGTTTTTTGAACCGCACAGCACGGAGTGTTCAAGAATGTGGGCAACCCCGGTGGAATTGGTTGGCGGAGTCATAAACGAATAGGCGAAAAGGTTTTCCTCGTCATCGTTGAGCATGTGGTACACCTCGCAGCCGGTTTCCCGGTGGCGGGCAAACACCCCTTTCGAATCCAGTTCAGGCAAATCCGTTACGGATACAATATCAAAACCGTGGAGAAAATATCCGGCGTCAGCTTTTCCTGTTGTGTGCATGTTAAATTATTCCACCCATTGATCGTCGTCATCGTCAGAAAGACGGAAGCTTCCTGCTTCCCAGGCGTTTCTGACTTTTTGATAAAATGCTTCGGTAACTTCACGCGATTCCTTTCGCGTTATCGGAGTAATTATTTTTTCTTCTTCAAGTACTTCATTTCGGCGGTTCCGTGAAATATTCGCAAGGAGCTTGTTCCGGAAACCGGATGATTTACCAGCGAGAAGAACTGCCAGATCATGATCAGAAATTGAACGGAGCTCGCCCTGCAAATACCGGTCGTCCGCACGGGCAACATC
>CAZVEL010000457.1:0-5279 GCA_964626305.1 uncultured Treponema sp.
GTTTTTTGTAATTTTGCCCGGTTTCCCGGGGTCCAGGTCCAAAATTCCGCGGATCCGGTTTGTTCACGCCGACTTCTTCCGAGACGACTATATCCTGTATATACGGGTACAGCGGCGACCCCTGAATGCGCGGGAATTGCACATCCCGTATCCCGTTGGTCACAATGATCAGTGTACGGCTTTCACTCAGCCGGGCGCAGAGGTCCTCGGCTCCGGGGATGAGAAAGCTGCCACGTGCGAGCTGCCCGAGATACCGCTCGCTGAAACCGGCAACATCGTAGGGGAGATCATGCGCCGCGAAGAGGCGGGAAAACCGTTCGGTGCGCAACTCGTCTTTTGTTATCGTTCCGTTCTCAAGGTCTTTCCAGAGCCGCCCGTTTATGTGACGGTACGTCGCGAGGATTTCATCAAACTTTCCGGAATGACCATAGTGATTCAGCGCCGTTTCCATTGCAAACCGCTCGGCACGATCGTAATCAAAAAGAGTATCGTCGGCATCAAGAAGGATCAGAGAATAGTTCATGCTGCCATGTTAGCACAAAAAATCTACTTCAGCGAATCACTCAACGAAGCACTCATTGCCGCGGGGAAGGCGACGATGAGAATTCGCTTGATCGCCAGTATGTTGTCGATTCCCCAGGGACACCGCTCGATTATCGTCAATAATCCACCGACTACCACGAGCGAAAAGAAATAGATCGCGATCACCCGTTTGCAATATTCGATGACATTACCCTTGAGCATGAATCGGTAAAAATTGAGATACACAAACAACCCGATAAAAATGAGGGACAGCGCGCTTAAGAGCAGTACGTTGACGAGCGGCAGTTCCTTTCCGAGGTTCCAGGTTTCTTCCGTGAACGCGACCGGTACCGCCAGTATCGACGCTCCCACGATTACCTGCATGAGGTCGCGTGGCCGGAATTCGATCATGACCGGTTTGAGGAAGTGGCTCAGCACCTTGCCCGTTGCGTCGGTCACCGGGATCACCCGGTGCAGGTATCCTCCGACTCTCCGGATTGAAATTTTCTCGTTCGGTATCGGTTCGTCTTCGTGCATGCTCATGCATAAACCTCCTGGTAATGATATTCAAGACTGAGGCACAACGCGGGACGGCGCGCGCCCTGGCCATGCTCACAGCCGTTCGAAGCTATCGCAACGCGGGGCGAAAGATCAGGAATCTCCGGCGACAATCCGGTCACGGCCACTGTTTTTTGCCGTGTAAAGCCGCTTGTCCGCAAGCTCCACAAGATCTTCAATGGAAGAACTTTCCTTATTGAGATCACTGCATGCAGCGACACCGGCGCTGACGGTAAACCTGTGTTCCTGTCCGTTGTAAGAATAGACTCCGTTACGGATGAGTTCCAAAAGGGATTCCCCCTTTCGCAGCGCTCCGTCTCCGGTAGTGTTGAGCAGGGCAACAAGAAATTCTTCGCCGCCATAGCGCCCAACAATGTCATAGGGTCGCAGATTTTCTCCAAGAAGCCGGGTCAGTTCCTTCAGGATGAAATCGCCGGTCAGGTGGCCGTATGTGTCGTTGAATCGCTTGAAATGATCGATGTCGATCATGATAAGAGAGAAAGAGTTTTCTTCACGTTGGTACTCATGGCACAGAGATTCCAGTCGTTCAAAAAGATGCCGGCGATTGTAGACGTTGGTGAGGGGATCACGAATCGAAAGCTGGTGGATCTGATCCTCCATCTTTTTCTTATCCGTAATATCCCAATGTGTCCCGAACATCATCTCTGGGTTTCCCTCCGCGTCGCGCCGGATCACCTTGCCCCGGTCGAGAACCCAGATCCATGTGCCGTTTTTATGGCGCATCCGGCTTTCACACTCATAATAGTCCGACTCGCCGGCGAAATGTTTCTTGAGGAGGCGCTCTGATTCGGCAAGATCATCGGGATGTGCCAACATCGTCCAAGTTTCAATACTCATCGGTTCAAGTTCCTCAAGCGTATAACCCGCGATATTGGCCCAACGCTTGTTGAACACCGTTTGTCCGGTTTTAACATTCCATTCCCAGGTTCCCAGATTGGTTCCTTCGATAATATTGAGGAGGCGGTTCTGGAGATTCTTTTGTTCGGTTATGTCGATCATCACCGTCAGTAAATACTGTTTTCCCTGGGTCCTGATCACTTCGCCCGAAAAGAGTCCCTCTACAACACTGCCGTCGCGATGGCGGACAAGAAGGTCCATGGTGGTAATTCGTCCATCGTTCCGAATTTGCCGGGCAACCGACTTCTGTTGTTCTGGGGAAATGAAGAGATTAAGTTCCGCCGCTGTCTTTCCAACAACTGCCTCCTGCGTCCAACCAAGTTTTTCAGTAAAGGCATGATTGATTTCCATGAATTGCCGTTCGGGTAAACTGCTGATTGACATGGGCGCCGGGTTGTTTTCAAACAGCCGGGTAAAACGCTGGAGCAATTCCTGTTCCCTCGACAAATCCTTGCAAAGACCATACAGGGCTTTCTGTTCGTTCCATTCCCCCATCCATACCCTGGTTTCAACCGGTAACCGGTTCCTGTCTTTTGTTTTCAGTTCCAGGGGGCAGGTGCTTCGTTCGCCGCGGAACATTGCCTGGAGGATGTCGGAGGCTTTTTCCCGTATGTCTTCGGGATGCAGCTCAAGAATGTTCATGTCCAGCAGTTCGTGTTCTGTGTACCCAAGCCGGTCGATAACGGCCTTATTGGTATGAATTACTTTTCCTTCGAGATCTCCGACAATTAAAAGCTCATCCAGGGTATTGAACAGAGTTTTGAAATTCGCTTCAGACAATTCAAGACGGTGGTGATATATCTGTCGTTCCCAGGTAGTTGCTACCATACCGGTGACGGTCAGGAGAAGTGCATTCTCGCGATCGCTCCAGACACGGTTTCTCATACAGTCATCCAGCCCGATAAATCCCTTGATCTTTCCTTCGATCACGAGCGGATAGACCAGAAGCGAACGGACACCCTGCGGCTCAAGTGCGGCAATCAGGTCGGGAGAGAGTTCTGCAATGTCTGTGGCGGTAATCATTCCATGTTTTTCAAGAAAGGGCCGCCAGGAGGGAATGGTGTCATAGGGAATGTTCAGGAGATTGTTCCGCTGGCTGGAAACGCCTTCTGCGCACCATTCGTGGGTGTTGCTGGTAGCGTTGCCATCATCAGAATCCTGAAAAAGGTAGGTGCGGGATGTATCGGTAAAGTGTCCAATAAGGGCAAGGACCCGGGTAATACCGGCATCAAAATCGTCGGTTTCTACAAGGGCCAGACCGACATTGGCCAGAAATTCAAAGTTTTCCATCTTTTAATTCTAATCCATGAAAAGAAAAAATCAATCCATATCATGATTTGGATTGATCTGCGGCAAGCCGCTTTTCTTTTGTAATACCCCTGTTCCACGACGTTTCCGACGCTGCCGCTATTCGTTTCGACAATGTATCCTGTTGCACCTCTTGTGGGCCGCGCTTTGATCTGGAATTCTCTCTCCTTTGTATCAGTAAATCCACCTTTTTTTGATATTGTGTGTACTGACGATAAAGAGCAAAAGGCTGAAGAGTAAAAGCGCCGGAATGCTGATCCAGACCGGAAACGCGTAATCCGAGTTTATTGAACCCTTCAACAAGTCGGCTCCATAGGTAAGCGGCAGAATATACGATAAGGGCCTGATAAAAACAGGAAGATTCTCCAAGGGGACAAAGAGTCCGCATAAAAAAACCATGGGGAACCGGAAAAAATTGGAGAAGGTTTGAGCCTCAAATACTTCATTAACTGAAACAGAAATATATAAACCAAGAAATGTGGAGGTAATCGCGATGAGCAGTACCCCCAAACCCGTAGAGAACCAGTTCACACCCGACAAATCAACCATCATGGATGCGAACAGAACCGGAACGAACGCATTGAGAATACCGAAAAGTATCGCTCCGGTAGTTTTTGCAAGCATGAGCAGATCAAGACTGATCGGCGCCAAAAGAAGCCGCTCAAATGAGCGACTTTTCCGCTCAAATGTTATCGTTACGGAAAGCATGGATGTCGCACCAAAAAGAATCGAAAGCGCCATAACTCCCGGTAAAATACTACGGACATCAACGGTGTTGTTCGACTTCATAAAGAACATAAGTGTCCATGAGATTGGGAAAAAAATACCCCAGCTGATATTGGGCGGTTTCAGGTAATAATTTGTGAGGTCTTTTCGCAAGATGCTCCAATAGGCAAGTAGTGCATTCATTTCTTTTTTCCTCCCGCCTCTTTTTCTTTTGTCAATTTTGCAATTTCTATTCCGGTTATTTTAACGAATACTTCCTCCAGCGAAGGTCGGATTATTCTTGCTTCGGTAATACCGATATTTTTCATATCAAAGAATGCCATGAAAGGCTTCAGTTCCATTTTTTCTTTTGATGTAATCCGGATGGTTTCATTATCAAGAATATGGACAGTGATGTCTTGAAATGAAGACATCATGTCATGTTCCATGCCCGCGACGCTGGAAGCCGTACGGAATTCGAGAATGTTCTCCTGTTGTGCTTCGTCCATTAGTTCATTGATAGTGCTAACCTTTATAATCTTGCCACCAACAATAAAGCCGATCCGGTTGCAAAGGCGTTCAGCTTCTTCAATATAATGGGTCGTCAAGAATATGGTTGTTCCGTTTGCGTTAAGATCCTGTATGAGTTTCCGGATTTGTCGTGCACTTTCGACATCAATCCCGGTTGTCGGTTCATCGAGGAAAAGGATATCCGGTTTATGGATGATTCCGGCAGCTATGGTTAGTTTTCTTTTCATGCCCTTCGAGTAGGCCTTGAAGGGACGTTTGCCCGTGTCATCCAATGAGAATTGCTGAAGTAATTTGAGTGCTCTTTTTTTGCGTTCTTCTTTTTTGATGCCATACAATGAAGCACAGAAAACAAGATTGTCGAAGCCGCTCATGTCATCGTAAAGATTGCTCTCGTCGGGAACAATTCCGATAATTTTCTGCACTTTTTTGATGTTTTTTATGCCGTCCTCTCCGGAAATGGTAATACTTCCCGAAGTTGGTTTAGCCAAACCGGTGAGCATGTTTATAGTTGTTGTTTTCCCCGCGCCATTGGGACCAAGAAAACCGAAAACCTCGCCTTCACCAACGGTAAAGTTTATATCCTTGACTGCCATGAAATTGTCAAAGCGTTTGGACAGGTTTTTCACCTCCATGCTGTTCACGTTGTTCCTCCCTTTCCCGTTAGCTGGTACTATAGTGTATCACTACTTGTTCGTAATCTGAACAAAAAGGTTCTAAAACTGCTGCCAATAATGTTG
>CAZVEL010000458.1:0-7951 GCA_964626305.1 uncultured Treponema sp.
CCGGTTTGATTTTACGGTTAATCCGAACTTTGTATCTCCGATCATGCCGGTAAGCATGGCAAGAACCAGATTCCGTGAAAAAAGGTTCCGGATGGTATATCGTTCCAGGACTTCAGGTTGTTCCGCCAATTTGCAGCAGATAAAGCCGATGAGCTCACAGGTGCTTGATGCACGGTTTACCAGACAGAGTCCGGGGGTTCCGATGTATTCAGCATCGGCTGAAAGATGATGGTCAATCTCAATAACGGGTACATCCGGATTCTGAAGAAGCTGGTCAATCTCCGGAGACGCGGCAATCATTTCCGGTTTGGGGGTATCAAGGACACCGATAACCTGGGGTCTTTTCTCCAGTGGGGTACCTTCCTGGAGTACGGGGATATTGTTATAGGAACAGATGTTTGTAAGATAGGACATTTGAGCGGGAATCTGGTCACGAATAAAAAGGGTAACGGTCTTGCCGAATTTCTTGATCAACAGGGCCATGGCAACAAGGGAGGAGATGCAATCTTCGTCGGGTTGCTCATGCCCCAAAAGCAGGAAGTCGTCTCCGTTTTGCAGGTATTCGAAAATACGTGCCAGGACACGGTTACGTTCCGCGATGGAGAAAAAGCTTTGTTTTTTCCGTGTTAAATCCGTTTTCCCGGTTTCCGTTGCGCGTTCTTCCATCTGAAAACGATGCTCCGCCTTCCACTATAACAGATAATATGGAAAAAACGTGCATTATTTTCTGGAAAACATTTTTTTTTACTGTTTCTTGACACTTGCCACCGATGCCCGTATTCTGAATGTACCAGTTTTGGGAGGTTTATTTGAAGGTAGGACTTTTTGGCTTTGGCCGTACCGGTAGCGTTGTTGCTGACGAAATAATCCATGATCCCGATTGTACCCTTGCCTGGGTGGTACGGAAGTCTGATCAGGACAATCATGCGTTCGCCAGCGATTTTCTCGGAGTCCCGCATGCCCGGCAGGGATATTTCTTCAGGGCCGAGGAGACCGCGGCTCCGGATTTTTATAAAGCGAACCCTGTAGACGTAATTATCGACTTTTCCTGCAAAACCGGCTTATATGAGTATACGGCTGCTGCCGAGCACGGTATCCGTGTTGTCTCTGCGATCTCGCACTATGACAAAAAAGAACTGCTTCATTTAAAGGGCATGGCGAAGAAAACCGCGGTTCTTCATTCAGCCAATATTACACTCGGAATAAACTTTCTTCTCGTGGCCTCTCAAATATTGCAACAGATTGTGCCCAATGTGGATATTGAAGTAATTGAAGAGCATTTTCGGGAAAAACGGGAAACGTCCGGTTCAGCACTTAAAATCGCCGAAAAACTTGGTCTTGATCCGGTAAAGCATATCAATTCCATCCGGGTTGGCGGAATTGTAGGAAAGCACGAGGTACTATTCGGTCTTAAAAACCAGACCATCCGCATAGCTCATGATGTCATCTCCCGTGGTGCTTTCGGCTCCGGCGCCCTTTTTGCCGCCCGGAACCTGATGTATAAGGAGAAAGGGTTTTACACCATGGAGGAAATCATGCGTGAAGCCTTTATCCAGAAGATTGCCGTAAACAACATTCTTGCCTGATTACGGATTAAAATTTTTCTTGACAGATCATTATGCCGCTACTACCATGGATTAAAACCGACCAGATGGTCGGTCCAGGGATGAATTCATGAAAGATACGTTTCATAATCTCGCAGAGGAAAAACGTGAGCGGATAGTGCGTGCGGCGCTCCGGGAGTTTGCCGCATCCGGTTATGAAAAGACCACACTTGATGCGGTTGTTCAGGGTGCCGGAATTTCCAAAGGTGGCCTGTACGAGTATATTACATCAAAGGATGATTTGTTCCGGTATTTGCTGGAATACTCCTACAGTGCAATGTATGACTTCATTATTTCGGATGACGGCGCGCTAAACATGCCGCCGGATCCGGTTGAGCGGACCCGGTATATCGCACGAAAGGTTGTAGACTATTATTTGTCCAATCCGGAGTTAATTACCTTTCTGGTCAAAACATCTCGTGTTTCAGATCCTGACCACCGGAAACGTGTTGAAGCGGCCTTCAATGACTATTTCCTGCGCCTTTTCGAGTCCTGTGATTATTCACGGGTACGGTTCGATCCTGCCCGTATTCGGTCCCTTCTTTCCTGGCTTCTGGCAAAGACACGGAATGATTTTACGGATGCCCTTGCGGGAAGCAGCTCACCTGAAATATGCCGGGAAACATACCTGGATGAGTGGGAATTCTTTTTTTCGGTACTGACTGATGGTATATACTGCGGAGCATCCTCCGCGGATAACAAGGAGGAATAAGATGTTTGGTTTTGGTGATGTCTGGGTATTTCTTGGATACCTTCTGACAATTGGATCAATGCTGCTCTGTGTGGTATACGGTATTCGTAACTGGAATAGCAACCGCGAGAATATGCAGGAAGAAATTCGTGAAGAAGCTGCATGGGAAGAAAATGATCCCGGGATTGATGAAGGCGGGTTGCTATGAACGTTTTGATATTATCCATTATTGTACTGGTTTTCATGGTAGTAACGGCAGTTCTCGGCTTCGTCGGCTTCAAAAAAACAAAAAATTCGACTGATTATCTCATTGCCGGCAGAAAGATTCATCCGGTGGTTATGGCTCTTTCCTACGGGGCTACCTTTATTTCGACCTCGGCTATTATCGGTTTCGGTGGTGCTGCTGCGGTCTACGGCATGGGGGTTATCTGGTTGACCTTCATGAATATTCTTGTAGGTATTTTCCTGGCATTTGTCTTTTTCGGGCGGCGGACCCGAAAAATGGGACATAATCTTGATGCGCACACGTTCCCTGAATTGCTTTCTAAGCGGTACAACTCGCGCTTTTTGCAGATGGGCGGCGGAATTCTTATTTTTGTCGCCATGCCCCTGTATGCCGGTTCTGTTATTATCGGCGGGGTACAGTTTGTTTCCCAGACGCTTAAAATAAACTATGAAGTTGCGCTGTTGTTCTTTGTTGCCGTTGTGGCACTTTATGTGGTTATGGGCGGTCTGAAAGGGGTCATGTATGCCGATGCGTTTCAAGGTTCTCTCATGTTCCTCGGCATGTTGTTCCTTTTAATATTTACCTATGTTGAACTCGGTGGTGTCCGCACTGCTCATCAGGCATTGACTGATATGGCGCCTGTGGCGAAAAGCGTGTTCGGGGCTAACGGGCATGAAGGCTGGACGGCAATGCCGAAACTGTTCTCTCCATATTGGTGGCAGCTCGTTTCAACCATAATACTTGGTGTCGGTATCGGAGTTCTTGCGCAGCCCCAGCTCACGGTCCGGTTCATGACGGTAAAAAGCGGTCATGAACTGAATCGTGCCGTGCTTATCGGTGGTGTCTTCATTGCCGTCATGACCGGTGTTGCTTTTACCGTGGGTGCTCTGTGCAATGTGTACTTTATGCGTACGGTTGGGAAGATAGCCCTAATTGCCGGTAATAAGAAAACAGATAGCATTATACCCCTGTTTATTGACCAGGCGCTTCCCTCCTGGTTCATCATTCTGTTCTTTGTCACCCTTCTGGGTGCGGCAATGTCCACCCTGAGTTCCCAGTTTCATACCATGGGAACGGCAATCGGTCGCGATGTACTGGAAAAAGGCTTACGGTTCAAATCCAGAAATGCGATAGCGGTAAACCGGATCGCCATGGGGTTCGGAATTCTCCTGTCCACCTTGATTGCGTATTTTCTGCCGTTGTTTTACGACGGTGGAACCGCCATCATTGCAACGGGAACCGCGATTTTCTTTGGTCTGTGCGCATCAGCGTTTTTACCGTCTTATATCGGAGCACTGTACAGCAAGCGGGTAAGCCGCGCAGCGGCGGTCGCCTGCTTTGTCTCCGGGGTAACAATTACACTGTTCTGGCTTTTCTTTATACATGCAAAGGAAGCGGCCCCGCTCGGGTTATGTAATCTTCTGTTCGGAAAGCCAACACTCTTCCCGCTGCTCCAGCATGTGGACCCCATTATTGCGGCTTTGCCGGTTTCATCACTGACGTTTATGGTTGTGAACCGGTTTTCCCGTCCGGTTGAAGAAGAAATTACGGAAAAAGCGTTTTCCGGTGTTATTTCTGCTTGACAGAATGCATAAATATGCATACGATGTGTATATGAATGCAACATTCAGTTTGCTGACAGCACTAGTTCTCCTCGTCGTAGTCGTCGTACTCAAGAAGGGAATGCGTCTGTCGCAGGCATGAGCTTTCGTAATTGATACGAAACCCTCCGGCAGAAGCCGGAGGGTTTTTTTTTATCCAGGAGGAAAAAATGATTGAAGCTACGGGTGCGCAGATTATTGTGAAGCTGCTGGAGCGGCAGGGGATTACTACCGTTACCGGTATACCGGGTGGAGCAACATTGCCGCTGTATGATGAATTGTCGAAGAGTAATCTCCGGCACATACTGGTTCGCCACGAACAGGGCGGCGGTTTTCTTGCCCAGGGTATGGCACGATCAACCGGAGAAACGGCGGTATGTCTGGCGACAAGCGGTCCGGGGGCAATGAATCTGCTCACAGCCCTTGCCGACGCACGATCCGATTCAATCCCGCTTGTCGCGATTACCGGACAGGTCAACACGAGTCTTATTGGTACAGACGCGTTCCAGGAGGCGGACACCTTTGGTTTGTCCTTTCCCATAACCAAACACAGTGTCATGGTTTCCTCTGCCGAAGAACTCCTGACCGCCATTCCCAGTGCCTTTATAACCGCAGCGGAGGGACGCCCCGGCCCGGTTCTTGTTGATGTTCCCCGCGATATCCAGCTTCAAAAAGCTCGTTTTGACGCATGGCCAGAACCCGGTATTCCGGTTCGGAAAGCGGTCAGGTTCAGAACAGAAGCTGACGAGTTTGCGCACCTCCTGGAAGAGTGCTCCGGGATTCTTGCTTCATCATCACGTCCGGTTCTCTTTGCCGGCGGGGGAGCGAACAGCCCTGAATCTGCTGCCTCAATTGCGAATTTGCTCGATGTGTTTCCCATGCCGGTGGTGAGTACTCTTATGGGAATAGGCGCGGTTTCGAGCCGCTATTCCGGGCATCTTGGTATGGTCGGTATGCATGGCAGTGTCGCTGCGAACCGGGCCATGTACGAAGCAGATGTGGTACTCACCCTTGGCGCCCGTTTTGATGATCGTGCAACGGGAATTGTTAAAAAATTCTGTCCCGACGCTCGTGTACTTCACATCGATATCGATGCAGCTGAAATCAACAAGATTATGAGTGCCCACCGGGCTGTCGTTTCCGATATTGAATCCGCGGTTCCGGTTATCGCACAGATTCTCCGGGATCTTGCGCCTGCTGATTCTCCGGCACGAAACGCCTGGATGGAACGGCTCACCGGAATCAGGAGAGAAACCCTCCCTGCGGCCGCTACACCGGTAAGTGGTGAGTATCCAGATCCCGGAGCGTTCATTGCGTCCATTCCCGAAGCAGCGCAGAAAGCTGGAATAAATCCGGAAGACATTATTGTAGCAACTGATGTTGGTCAGCATCAGATGTGGGCTGCCCAGTATTATCCGATAACCCGGCCTCGAACCTTTCTCACGTCCGGTTCGCTTGGAACCATGGGCTTCGGCCTGCCGGTTGCGCTGGGAGCGGCAGTAGCGAATCCGGGAAAACGTGTTGTGTGCATTTCAGGAGACGGTTCGATACTGATGAATATTCAGGAACTGGCCACCCTGTGCGAGCTTGATCTCGACGTTACGGTTATTGTGCTCGATAACGGATCGCTCGGTATGGTTCGCCAGCAGCAGGATCTGTTGTGTGAAAAGCGTCTGTTCTCGGTAGACTTTATCCGTAGCCCGGATCTGCTTGCCATTGCCGAAGGCTTCGGCATTGGTTCTGAGGACGCTTCTTCCAGCGGTTGGGAACAAACCGCTTTTTCCGGGAAAGGCCCCCGTTTTGTACGATGCAGGATCAAGCCGGAAGAAATGGTTATGCCCTTTGTTCCCGCCGGAAAGTCGAATGTTGAAGCCATGACCAGCGTTCCCGTAATGGGATAGCCGGTGGTACCGGGTGGTGCTGAGACGCTTCACCCGGTATCCCTTCGCGTGCTATACTCGCATTGCGGAGGAACGCAGTGAATATTACCAGTGCAGAATTTATAACCGGAGCAGTTGCCCCCACGGGCTATCCTGCGTTGCGCGTTCCGGAGTTTGCCTTTTTTGGACGATCGAACACGGGCAAGTCATCGCTGATAAACATGATTGTAAACCGCAAGGCTCTGGTAAAAACCGGTTCCCGTCCGGGAATGACCCGTCAAATAAACTTTTTCCTTGTTAACAAGACATTCTCGCTGGTTGATTTACCCGGATACGGGTATGCGCGCCGGTCCGCGGCAGAACAGTCCGCCTTTGACCGCATGCTCGCGGATTACTGTAATGAACGACAGGAACTCAAGGTGCTTTTTTTTCTGATGGATATGCGCCGGGAACCGGGAACGGTTGAGCGCGAATCGGTTGCGTATTTTCTTGAGCGGAATATTGATGTGGTTATCGTGGGAACCAAGGCCGACAAGCTCGGATCGAACGACCGAAGAGCAACCGTACGTGCCTGGGCATCTTTTTTCTCCGTTGAACCTGACTGTATTGTACCCAGTTCCGCCCTCAAGAAGCAGGGCCGGGTTCAGCTTCTTTCGCTTATTTCTTCCCGTCTTTAGAAACGGTTTTTCCCAGGAGCCGGAACTCGCTTACGGGAGTACAGTACATGATCCCGATTCCCGGAGTGGAAAGGCAGGGAAGGGTACTGATTGCGTCCTTGACAGCATCAGAATTTGAGCGTTCCGCAAGAATGAGAACTGTTTCCTTTTCCGGAACTATGGTTATACCGAAAAACTTACCATCCTCGGGTTTACCGGTTCCCCGCGCATGAATAATGGTTCCTCCGCGGGCTCCCGCCTTCCGGGCCGCAGCCATGACGTCTTCCGCATAACCGCGGTTTGAAATGACCGTAATGAGTTCGTACTGTGTGTTCGTGTTCACCGGTTCGTCTCCCAGCTTGATACAATAGGAAATACCCGCGTGCTTTCGAGCATGCACAAGGGAATTATCGGTAATAGCGTTATATACCGCGTCTTTTTCGTCCGCGGTAACCAGGGTTACCAAAACATCTTTTTCAACGTCGCCGATTGCCAGCATGCGCAGGAGCGCCGAGTTTGCACTTCCGTGTCCCACCATGATCGTTCCCCCGCGGGCACCGGCCGCACGGGAAACAGCCGCAAGCCGTTCCCCCATGCCATGGTTCGTAATGGTGAAAATTTCATAATCATAGGTCATGCCTGACCTCCCTTCCTTGCATACACGGAATAGAGCCATCCGAGTATTTGTATGGTTACTATCGGGGTTACCGCGATCATGGCAATAAGGCCGAACGCATCAGTCCCCGGATTTCCACCGACAGAAGTGGATGCGCCAATCAGGAGCGAAAGAACAAAGGTGCTGGAAAGCGGACCTGATGCCACACCGCCTGAATCGAAGGCAATGGCGGTAAAGAGGCGCGGACTTGCGAAACTGAGCAGAATTGCCGCTGCGTACCAGGGCGCGAGAATGTACCATATACTGAAACCGTCCAGAACCCGCCACATGGACAGGGCTACCGACGACGCAACGCCGAGCGCGAGGGCGGTAAGGAGCACCGGACGCCGGATATTTCCACCGGACACTTCCTCAACGCTTTCGGTAAGAACCCATATTGCCGGCTCCGCGCAAACAACCAGGGCACCGAGAACAAATCCCAGGGGAATGAGTATCCGGTTATAGTCAAGCTGACCGAGAAGAAACCCCACTTCCTTGCCCACCGGTATAAAAGCTGAGTTGGTTCCTAGAAGAAAAACAATGAGACCGGCACAGGTATACATGAAACCGATGATGATACGGGTGAGCTGGTGCGGCGGTAAGTGCAGCAAAAAAATCTGATACGCCCCGAGTATTAC
>CAZVEL010000459.1:0-4801 GCA_964626305.1 uncultured Treponema sp.
CTCGATGATAACGTATTTGGCCTTCCGGTCAACGAAGACGTGATCTACTACGCCATCAACAATGAATTAGCGAATCTGCGCGTCGGAACCGCTTGTACCAAGACCCGTGCAGAAGTGCATGGATCCAATGCAAAGCCCTACAAGCAGAAGGGAACCGGCCGTGCCCGCCGTGGTGACAAGAAATCTCCGATTCTTGTTGGCGGTGGTGTTACCTTTGGTCCCAAGCCGCGTGATTATAGTTATGCTATGCCGAAGAAAGCAAAACGGCTGGCAATGAAGACTATCCTCAGCCTCAAGGCTCAGGATGAACGTCTGACCATAATTGAAGATTTTACCGTTGAAAGCGGCAAGACAAAGGATCTCGCAAAGATTCTCGATGTTCTTGCCAAGGGTGAAAGAACCGTTATCGTTCTCAAGGATGATGACGCGAAAATCAGGCAGGCCGGAAGGAATATTCCGACGCTGTCCTTCCTTTCCTATAACCGGCTGCGCGCGCATGACCTGTTCTACGGACGGAAGGTTCTGATGCTCGAATCCGCTGCCAAGAATCTGGCCGACTTCTACGGAACTAACGAGGGGGCCAAGTGATGATCTACGAAAGCATCCTCATTGAGCCGGTTTTATCGGAAAAATCCAATGAACTTCGCGAGCAGGGGAAATACGTTTTTCGTGTTGATCCCCGTGCAAGCAAGATCGAAATAAAGGAAGCGGTACGTCGGCTTTTTGATGTAAAGGTTGTTGATTGTACCGTTGTGAATGTTAGAGGAAAGATGAAACGGGTGCGTGGACGCCCGGGTCTGACATCCAGCTGGAAAAAAGCCGTTGTAAGGCTTGCACCCGGCGAGACTATCAAGGTGTTCGAAGGCGTATAACGCTTTCGAGTCCGCGTTAAAGAAGGGGAAACCAAATGGCTCTTAAAGTATACAAGCCTATTACCGCGGGAACCAGAGGACGCATTGACCTGCGCAAGGATGACTTGACCGCCGAAAAGCCGGAAAAACGGCTTACCAGCGGAAAGAAGTCCCGTGGTGGTCGCGACTCCAATGGCCGGACCTCGGTTCGCCATCAGGGTGGTGGTCACAAGCAGCGTTATCGCGATATTGATTTCAAGCGCAACAAGTACGGAATTCCGGGAACGGTTAATACCATTGAGTATGATCCGAACAGAAGCGCCAATATCGCCCTCGTGTTCTATGCTGACGGTGAAAAGCGATACATTATCGCTCCCAAGGGACTGACTGTTGGAAAGAAAGTGATGAGTGGTGAAAATGCTGCTCTTGAAGTTGCAAATGCACTTCCGCTTGAAAGCATTCCGGTTGGTTTTACGGTGCATAATATTGAACTCACTATTGGAAAAGGTGGTCAGATGGCCCGTTCCGCCGGCGCGAGCGCACTCGTTGCCGCGAAGGAAGGCGATTATGTTACCATCAAGCTTCCCTCCGGTGAAATGCGTATGGTGCACAAGCGCTGCTACGCTACCATCGGTGAAGTGGGAAATGAAGACCACATGAACACCAGCCTTGGTAAGGCGGGACGTTCACGCTGGAAGGGCATCAGGCCGAGTGTTCGTGCCATGTCCATGAACCCGGTCGATCATCCCCTTGGTGGGGGTGAAGGTCGTGGTAAGGGTCGTAATCCGGTTACGCCCTGGGGACAGCCCTGTCGCGGCTACAAGACCCGGAAGAAACGGAAAGTTTCGAGCAACTTTATTGTTTCGAGACGAAAGTAACAGGGGGAAACCGTGTCAAGATCTGTCAAAAAAGGTCCTTTCATAGAAAAGAGCCTGTACAAGAAAGTATTGGAAATGAACAAGGCGACTGACCGGAAGATGATAAAATCATATTCCCGTTGCTCGACTATCATCCCTGAAATGGTAGGTAATACCATCTCTGTTTATAATGGAAAATCGTGGATTCCGGTGTATATCACCGAGAACCTCGTTGGCCATAAACTTGGCGAATTTGCTCCTACCCGCCTTTTCCGCGGGCATGCAGGTTCGGACAAGAAAACAGGTAAGAGATAACAGGTGGATATGATGGCTGAAAAAAGCGGATATATAGCCACTTCGAAATTCCTCATCGCATCACCCACCAAGGTACGTCCTGTGGCCGATGTGGTGAAGCGGAAATCGTATAACGAGGCAATGGCAATTCTCGAGAATATGCCCCACAAGGGTGCGCGTCTCCTGAAAAAGACTGTTAAGTCTGCTGCGTCAAATGCCCTGGATCGGAACAAGAAGCTTGATGAAGATGTTCTTTTTGTCAAGGAAATACGAATTGACGAAGGCCCGCGCCTCAAAAGATTGTGGTGCCGCGGTCGCGGTCGTGCAGACATGCTGCTCAAGCGCATGTGCCATATAACCGTAATCGTTGACGAAAAGGCGGGGGAGTAACGTGGGACAGAAAGTAAATCCAATCGGACTCCGGTTGGGCATTAACAAGACATGGACATCTCGCTGGTATGCGGATCCTCGTGAATACGCGGACCTGCTCCATGAGGATCTCAAGATCCGCAAGATGATCAAGAATCTTCCCGAGTGCAAGAACGCTGATATTGCGGAAGTTGAAATCGTTCGTCATCCGCAGCGGGTTACCATTGTAATACACACGGCACGTCCTGGTGTTATTATCGGGGTAAAAGGCGCGAATATCGAACGGATTGGCGCAATTCTTCAGAAGAATCTTTCAAAGAAGGTTCAGATAAAGATCAAGGAAATCAAGAGGTCAGAAGTTAACGCTTCCCTTATTTCCCAGAATGTTGCCCGCCAGCTTACAACGCGCGGGTCTTTCCGCCGGGCGCTCAAGATGGCCTGTTCTTCAGCAATGAAGGCCGGTGCACAGGGTGTAAAGGTTCGTGTTTCCGGTCGTCTTGGCGGCGCGGAAATGTCCCGTACCGAAGAGCATAAGGATGGTCGAGTACCGCTCCATACGCTCCGTGCGGATATTGATTATGGATTCACCGAGGCCCACACCACGTACGGATTAATCGGCGTGAAGGTTTGGGTGTATAACGGAATGATGTACGGTCATGAACAGAAAGAGGATGCAGGTGCGCTCCTCAAGAAACAGCGGCGGGAACGCCCTGAGCGTACAGATCGTTCCAATCGTGCAGCACCTGCTGGAAGGAGTTAAGGTATGGCTCTTAGCCCTAAGAGAGTTAAACACAGAAAGGTCCAGCGCGGGAGAAACAAAGGTAATGCAACCAGGTGTAATAACATTGATTTCGGTGATTTTGCGCTCGTGTCGTTAGAGCCTTTCTGGCTTACTGCCCGTCAGATTGAAGCCGCCCGTGTTGCCCTGAATCGTCGTGTAAAACGCGGCGGAAAGCTTTGGGTACGCGTCTTTCCGGACAAGCCGTATTCGAAGAAGCCGGCCGAAACCCGCATGGGAAAAGGAAAGGGAGCACCCGATCACTGGGTTGCTGTAGTTAAACCGGGAACCATCATTTTTGAAATGAGCGGTGTCGGTCGTGATCTTGCTGCTGAAGCGATGCATCTTGCCGGGAGTAAACTTCCCTTCAAGACTAAATTCGCCGAGCGCAAAATTGTGGAATAAGGGAGGCGTTAAATGAAAAAGAAAGAATCGAAAGATTTGTCGTTCGCCGAACTTGTTACAAGACGCGACGAGCTTACCAAGAAGTACATGGATCTCAGGTTCCAGATGGTTGTTGGACATGTTGATAATCCGTTACAGAAGCGAAACATGCGCCGCGAAATCGCGGTAATGAATACGCTCATCCGGCAGCATGAACTTGCCGGACAGGGAACCAAGTAGGAGCGAGGCCTGTGGAAGATCAAGTTTTGCAGAAGGATAAGGGAAGCCGTGAGTTTGTTGGTATTGTGACCAGTGACAAAATGGATAAAACCATCGTTGTAAAAGTTACAACCAAGAAGCTTCATCCGCTGTACAAGAAGTACGTTTCCCGGAGCAAGAAATACAAGGCACATGACGAGAAGAACGACGCCGGAATTGGCGATACCGTTCGCATCAGGGAAGCACGACCGATCAGTAAAGATAAAGACTGGCGGCTTGTGAACATCGTAACCCGGGCAAAATAAGCGAGGTTCAGACAAATGATTCAGATGCAATCAAGATTGAATGTTGCCGATAACTCGGGTGCGAAACTCGTTGAGTGTATCAAGGTGCCCGGCGGTTCACACCGTCGGTATGCCAGTATCGGTGATGTTATTGTCGTAGCCGTTAAAGACGCGCTTCCGACATCAACTATCAAGAAGGGTTCTGTGGAGAAAGCGGTAGTAGTCCGCATTTCCAAAGAATATCGCCGCCCGGACGGGACCTATATCCGTTTTGATGACAACGCCTGCGTTATCATCGATGCGAACAAGAACCCCAAGGGCAAGCGCATTTTCGGACCTGTGGCCCGCGAACTTCGTGACATGGATTACATGAAGATCGTATCGCTGGCTCCGGAAGTTCTGTAAGGAGATTGAGTAATGGATAAAAAATTCAAGATCCGGAAGGACGACACGGTTGAACTTATTGCCGGCAAGGACAAAGGAAAGCGCGGTGCTGTAGTTCGCGTAATTCGTGACAAGGATCGTGTGATTGTCGCCGGTGTAAATCTTGTAAAAAAGGCCATGCGGAAGAAAAGTCAGCAGGATCGCGGCGGAATCGTCGAGATTGAAGCTCCGATTCACATTTCCAATGTCATGATTGTGTGCAAGAAATGCGGGCCGACAAGAATTGGATACAAAATTGACGGCAGCAAGAAAATCCGTGTATGCCGCAAGTGTGGGGAAGCACTGTGATGAGTAAGTATGTACCTCGGCTTAAGAAAGTCT
>CAZVEL010000460.1:0-2727 GCA_964626305.1 uncultured Treponema sp.
GGGAAATTCCTCGGTTACCTTGCCGTTGATATTGTACGCCACACAGGCTTCGATATCACCAAGGCTATCATATACATCAAGATGGGTCAGTACGAGATCATCGATGGAATTCGCGTGACAGGCATACCGCAGGGCAACCAGATCAAGGTACCCGCAGCGGCGTGGGCGGCCGGTTGTTACTCCGTACTCACGACCGGTTTCCCGTACGAAATTATACAGTTCACTCTGGCTGCCTTCATCGAATTCGGTGGGCATGGGTCCGTTTCCCACGCGGGTGGAGTATGCCTTGAACACACCGAGTACCCGGTCGATCGCGCGTGGACCAACACAACCACCGATAGCCGCTCCCGCGGAAGATGAAAATCCCGAAGAAACATACGGATAGGTTCCAAGATCAAGATCCAGGAGTGCCCCCTGAGCACCTTCGAAAAGAATTTTTTTGCCACGGATTTTCCACAGTTCATAGGTGAGATTCACCTTCATGGAAATGAGGCGGTCGATATAGGGGGCAAGAAAGGCACGGTCGCCTTCTTCCAGTTCATTCATTTTCTCCGCCCAGCCGAGATCCGCAAGACGGATTCCGTCCCGCTCACTCTTCATGGCATAGGTGGTACCGATTCCACGACCGGTTGTTCCAATGGGACGCACCCGTTCGCCATCCCGCTTTTTATCCATCTCCCGGTAGCGGGGAAGAACCAGGTGGGCACGGTCCGAAATATGGACACGGCCTTCCCAGTCAATTCCTCGCTCTTTCAGCATGTCCAGTTCGTTGAACAGAGCTTCAGGATCAATGACCATACCTGCACCAAGGTACACAGTATTGTTCGGATGAAGAATCCCGGACGGCACGAGATGCAGCGCATACTGGACGCCCTCGCTTACTATCGTATGTCCGGCATTTGCGCCGCCGGAAAAACGTACGATACACTGGGTTTCACTCGCAAGATAGTCAACGATCTTGCCCTTACCTTCGTCACCCCACTGGGCGCCGATGACAACTACATTCATGCTCACCTGCTTAATATCGAGAGTAGTTCGGTGCCTCCTGGGTAATCGTTACGTCGTGCGCATGACTCTCCCGGAGACCCGACGCGGTGATCCTAACAAATTTCCGGTATTTCTTCAATTCCTCAATGGACGCACAGCCGCAATAACCCATACCTTTTCGCAGTCCCGAGACCATCTGGTGCAAAAATCCCTTGAGTTCACCCTTGTAGGGTACACGACCTTCTATTCCTTCAGGGACGGGTGTTTCATCCTTGGCGATACCGTAGCGGTCACCCGAGCCATCCTTGATGGCGCCGAGGCTTCCCATGCCACGATACTCCTTGTAGAACCGGCCGTCCATGATGATTTCCCGTCCGGGAGCTTCCTTGAGGCCGGCAAAAAGATTACCGATCATAACCGTGTTTGCTCCGGCGGCGATTGCCTTGGTTATATCACCGGAAAATTTGATGCCACCGTCGGCTACAATGGGGATATTCGACTTGAGCGCTTCCTCGGCACAGGCACAAACCGCCGAGAACTGGGCCACGCCAATACCGGAAACAACCCGGGTGGTACAGATGGAGCCGGGCCCCACGCCGACCTTTACGGCATCAACACCGGCATCGATAAGATGTCGAGCGCCTGCGGCATTAGCAACGTTTCCTCCAATGACCGGAACATCAGGAAACTGTTTTTTAATACCTCGTACCGCTTCAATAACCCCCTTCGAGTCACCATGGGCGGTATCAAGAACGACAAAGTCCACCTTTGCTTTCGCAAGGAGCGGCAGACGGACAGACCAGTCATTGTTGCTGATTGCGGCCCCTACGATGAGACGACCGGTTACATCCCGTGCAGCATTGGGGAAAAGTTCCTGCTTTTCCATGTCTTTTACAGTGATCAATCCGGTCAGGTGTCCGGAATTGTCTATAACCGGCAGCTTTTCTATCCGATGCTTGTCAAATTTTTGCCGGGCGTCGTCCACGGAAGGTTTTCCCTCGGTTACCACCATATTCTTGGTCATTACATCACGGACCAGAAGACTGTCATCCCTGCAAAATCGAAGGTCGCGTCCGGTAATGATACCAACCAGTTTTCCTTCTACGGTAATAACGGGGAGACCGGAAACATGGTAGCGTTGCATGATCTGTTTAACATCGCCGATAGTACGGTCATCTTCAACGGTAACCGGTGATTCAATTACCCAGTTTAAATACCGTTTTGCATTTGATACCTGTTCTGCCTGTACAGCAGGAGGGAGATTCCGGTGTATTACGCCCGCAGCTCCTTCAAGAGCAAGGGCAACCGCCATTTTTTCTTCGGTAACCGTATCCATGGCAGCCGAGATAACCGGAACGTTAAGCCGTACATTTCCAACCAGGGTCGTGGTCACATCGGCTTCCCGTGGCAGGACTTCGGAATAGCTCGGCTCCAGAAGTACATCGTCATACGACAAGGTTTCATTGATTGTCAACATAAATATATCCCTCCTCCAATTTGCATTTATGAACGGGCTATTTTCCCGTATTTTTCCGCCAGCCGTTTGGCTTTCTCGGCGGCAAGTCCCCGGTAGCGTTCCGGGTTCGCGAAGAATCCTTCCGGATCGTCCATACCGAGTTTTTCCAGCTGCCCGGTAATTCGCGCAAATGCGTCGGAATTCTTTTTGAGCGCTTCATAAAAACTGATACGATGTGTTTCGGCATCCAGGGTTATGGTGCGGATAACTTCGTGCGCGTCGGA
>CAZVEL010000461.1:0-5701 GCA_964626305.1 uncultured Treponema sp.
CACGAACTTCGGTTTCAACATTGTAGCCATAGCTTTCTTCAAAGCCGAAAATGTACTCATATGATCCTGATTTTTCAAACTCGGCCATCACGGCGGCAATCCATTTGAATCCGGTGAGGCATTCTTCGCTGTGTACCCCATACGAGGCGGCAATACGGTCGCCGAAAGCGGAGGTTACAATGGAGCGGATGATGCCGGGGTTCTTCGGCATCTTTCCGAGTTCTTTCCGCGAAAGGCAGATATAGTCGGCAAGAAGGGCGCCCATCTGGTTACCGGTAATGAGGGTGAAATCGCCAGAACCATCCGGGACAGCCGCGGCAAAACGGTCAGCGTCAGGATCGGTCGCCATGACGACGTCAGCCTTTTCTTTTTTCCCGAGATCAATGGCCATCTTGAGCGCAGCCGCTTCTTCCGGGTTCGGATAGTCCACCGTGGGGAAATCGCCGTCCGGTTCACGCTGTTCGGGTACGGTGATTACCGTAAGGCCGAGATCTCCAAGAACCTTTTCCACATGCATGGCGCCGGTTCCGTGAAGCGGTGTGTAGACAACTTTCACTTCTTTTGCTTTATCCCGGATAAGCTCGGGGCGGAAGAGCTGTTTTTTGACCATCTCCCAATAAGGCTCATCAACGGTTTTGTCTATGAGAACGAGTTTTCCCGAAGCAAGAGCTTCTTCCCTGGACAGTGTTTTTACTTCGGTCACCGCGCCTACTTCAGTTATGACTCCTTCGTCGTGCGGTTCGATGAGTTGCGAGCCGTCGTTCCAGTAGGCCTTATAGCCGTTATACGCGGGTGGATTGTGGGATGCGGTAACCACGACACCGGTGTCACAGCCGAGGGTTCGAATGGCAAATGAAAGCTCTGGGGTAGGACGTAGTGAGGTAAAGAGGTAGGTGGTAAAGCCGTTCGCCGCGAAGATGAGGGCGGTCGCTTCGGCAAACACATCGGAATAGTGACGGGAGTCATGGGCGATAACCGCTTTGAGTTCGCCGTTTTTTGCCTTGTCGGGGAACGACTTGATAATATAGTTTGCAAGACCCTGGGTAGCCCGGTTGATGACATGGGTGTTCATGCGGTTGGTACCGCCGCCGATGAGTCCGCGTAACCCGCCTGTGCCGAATTCGAGATTCCGATAGAACCGGTCTTCAAGTTCGGCAAGATTGTTTTCGTCCATCAGTGTTGTTACTTCGTCGGAAAACCGGGTATCTTTTTCAGCAGCACAGTAGGCTTTTGCCCGGTCAAATATGGTTTCTTTTTCCATGGGTTTCTCCTCAGAATCAAGGTAATTTCCTGTATCAATTAAAGTATACCCATTTCTCTCTACTTGAACAAGGACGACCTTTTCAGTACTATCAATGTTGAACCGCACTAACTTATTGGAGGCGTTATGACAATACCCGAAATGCTGAGTCAAAGCGGAACTTTGACTCTCCTCGGTTTAGGTGTTGTATTCAGTTTTCTTGTCATCCTCGTCGGCGTTATAAAGCTGGTGGAAATGCTGGTCCACGTAACCGGACTCGACAAGGAAAAGGAAACACAATCAACTTCAGGTTCGGCCGTACCAACAGCCGGCAATGAAAAGACAGTGATTGCAGCAATCGCGGCAGCACTAAAAGCAAAGCAAACACGATAAGGAGACCACTCATGGCCAGGAAAGTATCCATATCTGATCTCGTCCTCCGCGACGCGCATCAGTCCCTGCACGCAACCCGTATGACTACCAAGGACATGCTTCCCGCATGTTCCATGCTCGATAAAATTGGTTACCGGAGCCTCGAAGCCTGGGGCGGAGCAACTTTCGACTCCTGCATCCGGTTCCTCAATGAAGATCCGTGGAATCGTCTGCGTACCCTCAAGAAAGAGCTCCCCAACACCCCGATCATGATGCTTCTTCGCGGACAGAATCTGCTCGGGTACCGCCACTATGCCGACGATGTTGTCGACAAGTTCGTTGAAGCCGCTGCAAAAAATGGTGTCGGTGTGTTCCGCATCTTTGACGCTCTCAACGATCCCCGGAACCTCAAGCGTGCTGCAGAAGCCGCCAAGAAGACCGGCAAGCACGTCCAGATGGCAATTTCTTTTGCGACTACGCCGTACCATACTAATGAAAAATATGCAGAGCTTGCAAAAGCCTACCATGACTTCGGTGCAGATTCAATTTGTATCAAGGATATGGCAGGGCTTCTCAAGCCTTTCGATGCGTATGAGCTCGTAAAGGCTATCAAGAGCAAGGTTGATATTCCCATACAGGTACACTCTCACTCAACTACCGGCATGTCGGTAGCGACACTCACCAAGGCTGCTGAAGCCGGTGCCGATACCCTCGACACCGTTATTTCCTCCATGTCCATGGGAACTTCTCACAGCCCGACAGAAACAATCGTTGAGATCCTGAAGGGGACTGAATTCGATACCGGTCTTGACATCAAGGCTCTTCTCGAAATTGCCGCCTACTTCCGCGAGGTCCGCAAGAAATATGCAAAGTTCGAATCAAAGTTCCTCGGCGCGGACACCCGTATCCTGGTTTCGCAGGTTCCCGGCGGTATGCTTTCCAATCTGGAAGGCCAGCTCAAGGAACAGGGCGCTGCGGACAAAATTGACGACGTTCTCAAGGAAATTCCCGTTGTCCAGAAGGACTGCGGATATATCCCCCTCGTAACTCCGACCAGCCAGATCGTCGGTACCCAGGCGGTATTCAATGTTCTGTTCGGACGCTATGCCCGGCTCACCGGAGAGACTCGCGACCTTCTTACCGGAAAGTATGGTCAGACTCCGGCCGACTGCAATCCTGAACTTGTCAAAAAAGCACTTGAGGAAAGCAAGATGGACGCGGTGATTGATCATCGTCCTGCGGATCTTATTCCGAACGAATTTGACAAGATGGCCGAAGAAGCCCGCCAGAACGGTGCCGGTGATTCGGTTGAAGACGTGCTTACCTATGCGATGTTCCCCAAGGTAGCTCCCAAGTTCTTCAAGGAACGCGAAAAAGGCCCGGTTACCTTCGAAGTTGAAACAGAATCCTCTGCCTCTTCTTCAAAGGGCGGATCCTATGTGATTAACGTAAACGGTACCGACTACAATGTTGTTTCCGGTCCTGCCGGAGATGTCATGAGCGTCAATGTTAACGGAACCTCATACAACGTAGCCTTCAAGGCTGCCGGTTCAGCTGCAAGTGCGGCTCCCGGAGCTCAGGCTGCCGCTGGTGGTGCAACTGTTGCTGCCCCTGTCGCGGGAACTCTGCTTAAGCATGTTGTTGCCGACGGCACCGAGGTTAAATCCGGACAGACCATCATCATGGTTGAATCCATGAAGATGGAACTTGAAGTAAAGGCGACTGCCGACGGTCCTGTCCACTTCAAGGTACAGCCCGGAACGGCGTTCACCGCCGGCCAGGAAATTGCCGTAATCGGTTCGGGAGCACCGGCCGCTCAGCCCGCTGCCAGTGCAGCTGACACAGCGGCAGCTTCCGGTGGCGTGGGAATACCCGCACCGGTTGCAGGCACTCTCTTCAAGCACGTTGCTGCCGAAGGCAGTTCCGTGTCTGTGGGACAGACGGTCATGATCATTGAATCGATGAAGATGGAACTGGAAATCAAGGCGACAGCCGCTGGCACCGTTCATTTCCTCGTCGCTCCCGGAACACAAATTTCCGCCGGTCAACCCCTGGCGGAAATCAAATAAGGCGGGTATACATGTTAGGCAACAATACGTCAAAACGCCGGGTACTGAACATTACGGTCGCGATTCTCGCGGTCGCCCTGGTCTATTCCCTGGCAACAACCGTGTTCGCGTCGGATTCCGACGCGCCGCGCGCGTCAATATTCAATATGGATGTTCCGATACAGGGTTCCGAGGGAGTACCCAATATCTCAATTTCCGATTTCCTGTCGAATACGGTTGAGAATACCGGTGTCAACGCAATCGCAACCGGATCGGAAGAAGTGCCGGATCTTGTTGATCCCGACAAAACAACGGTCGTCCCCGGATGGCAGCGTCTGCTCATGATCGCTATCGGCTTCCTCATCATCTATCTGGGAGCAGGGAAGGGGTTTGAACCTCTCCTGTTGATACCGATCGGATTCGGAACCGTGTTTGTAAATATTCCCGGAGCAGGTATGTATGCAGAGGGACACGGAATGCTTCGCATCATCTATGATGCCGGTGTCGGAAACGAGTTCTTCCCCATGCTCATCTTTATGGGTATCGGCGCAATGACCGACTTCGGACCGCTCATTGCGAATCCGAAAATGGCATTGCTTGGCGGTGCCTCCCAGCTCGGTGTCTTTGCGACCCTCTTCGGTGTGGCTCTGTTGAACTTCGTGCCCGGAATCAGCTACAACATGTTTGAGGCTTCGGCCATCGCCATTATCGGTGGTGCGGACGGTCCCACCTCCATTTATCTTGCCGGAAAGCTTGCGCCTCACATGATGGCCGTAATCGCGGTTGCCGCGTATTCATACATGGCCCTGGTTCCCATGATCCAGCCGCCCATCATGAAGGCACTTACCAGCAAGAAAGAGCGTATGTACAAGATGAAGCAGCTCCGCCATGTATCCCGTGCAGAGAAAATTCTCTTCCCCATCGCCCTGCTCATTCTCACCCTGCTGCTCATTCCGACCGCGGCACCTCTTATTGGTATGCTCGCATTCGGTAACTTTGTTAAACAGCTGGGAACGGTTGAACGCATCTCAAAGACCCTGGAAAATGAGCTTCTCAACATTGTGTCCATTCTTCTTTCTCTCGGTGTCGGTTCTCAGATGACCCCGGAGAAGATGATGAACCCCAATGCACTGGGTATTATTCTCCTCGGACTCGTAGCATTCTGTATTGCGACCGGTGGAGGTGTGCTCATGGCCAAGTTCATGAACCTCTTCCTCAAGGAAAAAATCAATCCGCTCATCGGTTCTGCCGGAGTGTCTGCGGTGCCCATGGCTGCCCGTGTTTCAAACAAGGTCGGTCAGGAGTATGACCCGAGTAACTTCCTTCTCATGCATGCCATGGGACCGAACGTTGCCGGTGTTATTGGTACCGCCATTGCGGCCGGTGTGTTCATCGCAACCTATGCTGAATCCGCCGCAAAGGTACTCTCGCAGGTTGTACATTAATTCGGGGGTTTTCCCTGGTTGCTAACAGATACGGCTGCTCAAGCGAACTGATTATCTGAACGGCAAAATGTTCAGATAGTCAGTTCGCCGGGTGGCCTTTTTTTACTAAAAGGCAGGTTTTGCGGATTCGTATGAAGATGCTTCGAAGGTGTACTTTTCTTGTATTCATTTTCCTTGCTTCGTGTGCAAAGAACCCGGAACCGCTTCCCGTCTATCCACCGGAAACACTGTCGTATGAACAGTGGGTTCTTCGAGAGGCACGGACACTGGCAAGAAGTCTTCCAGTACGTGACCAGGCCGCCCAGGTTCTCATGACCGGCATAGATGGAAATGAATCCTTTCCACCACATCTCTGGCGTCATTTCGACGGATTAACCCCCGGAGCGGTCCTTCTTTTTGGATATAATATTGCAGATACCCCGCTGCAGGTACATGACTATATCTCATCCTGTTCCGCCGCCTTTGCAAAAATGGGCAGTATTGTTCAACCATTCATTGCCATTGATCATGAGGGAGGAACGGTTTTTCGCCTTTCGGGAATCACTGCAACAATTCCTTCCGCGAAACGGGTTGCCGAAAATCTCGCACCGGAACTG
>CAZVEL010000462.1:0-2665 GCA_964626305.1 uncultured Treponema sp.
ACCTTTTCCCCGTAGGCAAAATAACCGAACGGGGGCGGGCGGGCCGGAAAGGGGGAAGCACAGAAAAAAAAAGGGAGGGCCTTTTCGGTAGAAGACGACTATCTTACCCAGGAAGGCCACCTCGTCAGTTGGCAGCTTGACTGGGATACTGCTGAAATTACTGATGTTGCCGCACTTGACCGGTACGTACGCATTGTGGCGGAAGATAAACGGGCAACACCGAATGCTTCCTCCGAGACACTCGATGCCACCCCCGGTGATGTAACGGCGAACAATGTGCCCTACTACCGTATGGATGTGGTCCCGTACATTGGTGCGATTTCAACTGCTACCAATCGGACGCTTGGTGGACTCAAGGACGTCAATATCCGCTCGTCCGACGGCAAGTACTCTGTCCTGCAGGGATCTACCGCCGCGTTCATGACACTCTCCGGATTCAATCTTGATCCGGATGCGGTACGAATAGTGGACACTCCAACAGCCGTGACCAACACTGTAGGAACCACCAGCGGCATTGGCATAACCCACGCCGCTGGCGCAACCACAAACACCATGACGGTTTCAAACGACATCGCGTCTTCTGGATATCTGGAAGTATTTACCAACAGCGTTCGAGCCCTCAACAACGTGAATGCCGATGACGCTGCTGGAAACTATACCGGAACTGATCCTCTGCAGCACTACAACCGCGAACCGGACATGGTGGTCCGCAAGAATCCGAACCTCACCGACGACCGGTATATCCGCGTCTTCGATATGAAGGATACGGGAGTTAAGAATGGATACTATGCTGACATGCTTCTGGAAGGTGATGACCCGGTCTTTGCCTACCTCAATCTTTCCGGTGGTCCCGGAACGGCTCCCGGTACTGAACCTGGAACCGGGGCCGGAAACTATCAGCCGGCGAATGCCATGCCCCAGCGTGCCAAGTTTAATGGCTCTACTGCTGCCGAAATGACAACGGAGTATCTCATCAAAGGACTAGCCTGGGATCAGATGGCCATGGCACGCGATGAAGGAGGCAGGTTCCATCATGTAAGTGTGGGTAACTATGCCAACGATCGTATGGCCTATGTCTATGACCGTTATGCAGAATTACATCGATTTTTCGCTGGTGGTTGGCAATATGGATCAGGTTGGGTAGATGGAACAGAGTATGTTGGTTATGACGGCTCTCGTGCAGATGACGGTGGCAACAACGCGATTTCCATGGACAGCAACTCGACTACCCCGGGATTGCTAGTGGGCCGGTATCAGGGCCTAAAGATGCAGGTAACGGGAGATTCCCGGACAAATGGGAGCTACGCAACGGTGTACATGGCCTACTACGACGACAATACCACCAACAAGAACATTCTGTTCCGTAACTTCCGTGTCGGTCGTAATGCCGGTCTTGCCAATGATCTTCACAGCGGAGATGAATCATCAACCGGTGACGGGTATGACCAGTCGACTAATATTGGTGATCCCGAAGATGATACCCGGCTTACCGCGGCAACGAGCGCGTCGAAGCATTTTGACTTCGGTGTAACGTCTACTGGCCGGATTGTTATGGTGTATTATGATGAAGCGAACAGCCAACTCTATCTCCGCTACTCGGATGCTGCCGTAGACGGATCAAATCCCGATGGCGCTATCGCCTGGACAACGTCGAGCGTAACCTTCCCGAGCTATGTAGGGAATTATGTATCCCTGGATATTGACAGCAGCAACGGTATTCACATCAGCGCGTATGATGCCGCGGACGGTGATCTCGCCTACCTGTACCTGCCGTCGTACGACTCCTCGGCGCTTGAGCATATCAGTGTGGATGCTGCGTTCTCGGTTGGTTACTGGACCAAAATCAAGGTGCTGGAAGAGGGTGGAACCATCACGCCGTACATCGCGTACTATAATAGTACTGAGAACGGTCAGCGGGATACCATCAAGCTGGCCTACACCAAGAGCGGCATCACGGCTGGCAGTATTCCCGGCGGTGTTGACAGTTCGGGTTACACAACCGGTGATTGGGAATATCTGAATGTTCCGGCGATTACTCCTCCGCAGGGTGGAGACAACCGGTTCAAGCAGGTCAACCTGGACTTCGATACAACAAACCGACCGGTGGTTGGATATCTGGGAACAAATCTCGAGTTTGGAACCTGGGTTGATGAATAATTGAGGGTTCAAGACTGCTGCCAATTCTGTTGGAAAAAATTGGACGGGGAACGGCTGCTTCGACAGGCCTCTAGTTGAATGAGTTAGTTTCCTGCCGGTTTTCCCAACATTATTGGCACCAGTAATTACTGGTTCAGCAGTCTGCCGCCGTTACGGATATAGGCACGGATTTCTTCGGCGAACGACGCTATTCTTGCCGGATCATCTACTGCGGCGGTTACCGGATCGGGAACGAGGACGCGTGAGGCTGCCGCCCAGTAGCGCACATCGTATGCCTGTTTGTCGTTTACGGGTGCCTTGGCATTTGCCGGTGCAAGACCAGTTTCGCGGGAAAGGGTTTTCTGCGCATCATCCTGAACGAGGGCATATAGCAACTGTTCTGCCGCGTCGGCAAACAATTCATTGCGGAGGCGTATTCCGGTGTAGACTGGTGCGGTAAGGGGATAGCTGGATGTCTTTACTTCAGGGGGAACCGCGAGGGCAGCGTATTTTTCAGCCGTCTTTGGAT